>JBKJQT010000072.1:0-8892 GCA_046593855.1 Candidatus Nitrotoga sp.
ACGACGCAATTTCCTTGAGTTGCTGGCGATGGAAAAAACGCAGGAAATATTCGACAATGACTGAGAGATTAATTCCGCAATGGTTTGCTGTTCCTCAGCATGTACTCAATGCGCTCCTGCGTTTTTTCCATCGCCAGCAACTCAAGGAAATTGCGTCGTTCCAGATCAAGCAGCCATTGTTCATCGACCATGCTACCTACATCCACGTCACCACCGCACATTACCTCGGCCACGCGACTGCCAATTGCGTAATCATGCTCCGAGATGAAACCCCCTTCGAGCATATTAACCATTGATGCCTTGAAAGAGGCAATGCCCGCCCTGCCCGCTACCGGAATCTGACGCTGTATCAGGGGTGGACGATAGGCCGTGGCTACGAGCGCCAAAGCTTCTTGCTTGGCCACATGCAGCAATTCAAAGTGGTTCATTACGATGCGATCCGAAACTCGCAAATAGCCCATCTCGCGCGCTAGCTCTGCGCTTTTGGATACTTCGCTCATGGCGATGTTCTGAAAATAGCGGCGTAGGAACGGAAAAATATCGCCGCCTTTTGCTTCCGCCGCCGCACGTTGCGTCATTTCCTTACAGCCGCCTCCAGAAGGCAGCAGGCCGACGCTAGTTTCTACCAGCCCGATATAACTTTCCAGCACAGCAACAATGCGCGTGCAATGAATCGAAATTTCGCAGCCACCACCTAGTGCGAGGCCGTCTATTGCCGCGATAGTAGGCACCTGCGCATATTTCAGGCGTTGCGACACCCGCTGGAATTTGATGATTACGTCTTCTACTCGCGGTACATTGCCGGTTGCCGCATTGACGATCTCACTTAACCCACCACCGCCCGCCACGGTATATTTGACGCGCTGCACCGCGCCTTTAAACTTGCCGAAAAACCCACTGGATTGTTCTTCGCCAACTTGCTGCACTCCTTGCATCAATTGCAGCAAATTAGCACCCGCAGAGAATGGTGGTTCGGTCTGCCAAATGATGAGTGCAAGCCAATTTTCCTCGGCTTCATCCAGCGCACGCAAAATATCGTCCAGCAATTCGCTGCTGATGATATGCATCTTGGTTTTGAAACTCAGGATGGCGATATCGTTATCGGTGTGCCACATGCGTACCGCTTCGGTCTCGAAAATCGTTTCGCCATATTGCGTTGCCTCGCCCGTCAATCGGTCTGGAAACTCCTGTCGGCCATACACCGGTAACGTCGAGCGTGCTTGATACTGATTGCTGCCCGGCGAGTATGAGCCCTGCGCACTATGCACCTCAGTACGCGTTGCATCAGTCACCCAGCCTGGCAGAGGTACTGACGACATGGTCCTGCCCGCTGCGATATCCTCGTTAATCCAACCGACTACCTGTTGCCAGCCTGCCGTCTGCCAGATTTCGAACGGCCCATTGTCCCAGCCGAAACCCCAGCGCACGGCAAAATCCAGATCGCGCGCATTGTTGGCGATGCTTTCCAGCTGTACCGCACAATAGTGAAATAAGTCACAAAACAGCGCCCACAGGAATTGCGCTTGCGGACGCGCGCTGGTGTGCAGGGCCGCAAGCTTTTTCGCCCAATCGCGTTCGCGCAGTATGTCCTTCACCGCATCATCCAACTTGTCTTCCGACAAGCGATAAGTCTGCAAATCCAGATCGAAAACATGAATTTTACTACCCACTTTCTGATACACACCGCGTTTGGTTTTCTGCCCCAGCGCGCCCTCCGCTATCAGCTTGTTCAGCCAGTCCGGCAGCGCAAAATGCGTATGCCAGGAATCGTCTGCAATATTATTGCGCATGGTGTCGACCACGTGTGCGAATACATCCAGTCCAACCACGTCCAGAGTGCGGAAAGTAGCGCTCTTGGGGCGTCCCAGATAGCGTCCGGTTAAGGCATCCACGGTATCGAAGCTCAGCCCCAACCGGTGCGCGTGATGCAACGTGGCCAGCAGAGAAAACACACCAATGCGATTGGCGATAAAATTGGGCGTATCCTTGGCTCGCACCACGCCCTTGCCCAGAGTGGAAACAAGAAATTCTTCCAGTCTGTCCAGTAGTGCTGCGTCGGTACCGACGCAGGGAATCAGTTCGACTAGATGCATGTAGCGCGGCGGGTTAAAGAAGTGAATTCCGCAGAATCGATGGCGTTGCGCTTCTGGAAACGCCTGAGCCAGCTCGTTGATAGACAGCCCGGAAGTATTACTGGCGAAAATGCAGTTTGCACCAAGATGGGGGGCGACCTTGCGGTAAAGTTCTGACTTCCAGTCGATACGCTCGGCAATAGCCTCAATCACAAGATCACAGCCGTGCAACAATTCAAGGTGCTGCTCGTAATTTGCTGGCTGAAGATATGCCAGCTTGGCAGGTGATGCCAATGGACTAGGTTCGAACTTCTTCAAGCCTTCCAGCGCTTTGGTAACGTTGCCATTAGGATCTTCCTCTTTAGCAGACAACTCGAACAGCAGCGTTTCCACATTGGCGTTGATCAAATGCGCGGCAATCTGCGCGCCCATTACCCCTGCGCCCAAAACTGCGACCTTGCGTATAGTAAAATTTTTAGGCATATTTCATTTCCAAAATAATGAAGTCATGAGTCTTCATTTTCACGTTCGCGCAGTAAAACTATTTGACCAACCAAGTTTAACTCTCTATCGGTGCAGTAAAATAATGCACTCATTCGTCAGGCGGCACAATGCGCGGCCTGCGGTCCTCTCCCACCGCCACATAGGTCAACATGGCCTCGGTTACTTTTGCACAGATTGGCTTAACGGGATCGCGCTGCACATATACCTCGACCTTGACGGTAAGGGAGGTGCGCCCTACCTTCACAAGCTCGGCATAAAAACTCACCACATCGCCCATAAACAAAGGCTGCTTGAACACAAATGAATTCACCGCCACCGTCACCACGCGTCCGCGCGCACGAGTGAGAGCGGGAATGCTTCCGGCAATGTCAACTTGCGCCATTACCCAACCGCCGAAAACGTCGCCACTGTAATTACTATCCGATGGCATGGCCACCATACGCAGGGTAGGCTGACGTTGCGGCAAAAGGGTCAATGCTGGTTCATCCATTTTTAGTGTCCTTGGTAAAGCCGTTCAATTTGTTTTGCAAAGTGCTCCACCACAGATCCACGTTTAACCTTCAGGGTGGGCGTCAACAGTCCGTTATCAACACTCCACGGCTCGGTCAACAGTAATACCCGGCGTACCTTGGCATAACCCGGGAATTCCTTTATCTGGTCAGCGATGCGCTGCAATACCTGTTTCTCGATACGTGGGTCATGCAACGATTCCGGTATGTCTGCACGCACCCCGACCTCTTGCGCTAAGTGTGCCCAACCTGTCGGATTCACTACTGCCAGCGCCGTCAGATATGGGTACCCTTCACCATGCACCATCACCAGATCGAACAAATGGTCGCGCAGAATGGCTTGCTCCATGTCCGACGGAGAAATTTTCTCGCCGTTGGACATCACGATAATTTCCTTCAGTCGCCCGGTGATGGTGATATGTCCTGATTCGCTAATGGACGCAATATCGCCACTGTTCAGCCAACCATCTGCATCTATCAGGGCGCGGGTCGCCTCGGCATTATTCCAATAGCCTAACATCACATTCTGCCCTCTCACCAATAACGCACCCTGGTCGTTGATGCACACATCTACCCCCGGCAAGGGAAGCCCGACACTGGACGGAAAATTGCTATTCAAACGATTGGCGCAAACAATCGGGCTAGTTTCGGTCAAACCATAGCCTTGCAAAATAGGCAAGCCGAGTGCAATAAATACACGCGAAATTTCTGGCTGCAAAGCCGCTCCCCCACACAAAGTCAGACGGAGCCGTCCACCTAAACGCGCCATTACCTTGCTGGCGACCAAGTGCTTAAGCAGCGGCCATAGCAATAAAGACAGATTCCAGCCAGCACGCCCCTGTTCATGCTCAAAGCGGCGCCAACCTACATTGACCGCCAAGGCGAATAGCTTGCGTCGCAACGGTGATGCCTCTTCCAGCTTGGCGCGAATCACCCCGTAGACGCGCTCGAAAATGCGAGGCACAGAAACCAAAATAGTTGGGCGAATGATTTGTAAATCCTCTGACAATAATTGAACAGAACGCGCATAGGCAACCGTGACGCCAGCCATCACGCAGATGTAATAACCCACCGTACGCTCGAAGGCATGAGAAAGCGGCAAAAAAGACAGCATGGTGTCCGATCCGGCAACGGAGCAGGTCTGCAAGGCCGCATGGGCGTCAAACAAAATATTGCGGTGCGACAGCATCACTCCCTTAGGGCGACCCGTAGTACCTGAGGTGTACATGATCGTGGCCAGCACATCGCGATCTCGCACTCGTTCTTCAATCAAAACGGCATGCGCGGGCAACCACTCCTCTACACATAACAATCGCGCTTCCTCATGTCCGACTACCCTGTCCAGACTGAGCATGCGTTGCAAACATGAAAGCTGTGCACACACACTGCGCAAACCTTGCCATTGTTCTGCGTTCTCGAACAGCAGCACCTTCACGCCCGCATTGCTGATGATATAGGCCACACTATCCTGCCTGTCCTCTGTGTATAGCGGCACTACCACAAGCCCGAGCGATAACGCCGCCTGGTCGAACGATACCCATTGCGGGCAATTGCGCAACATGATGCCGACTCGGTCCCCCACTGCTAATCCTTCACGCATCAGCGCGGCCTGCCAGCGCGCCGTTTGATCGCGCGTCTGCGCCCATGTCATCGACAGCCAAGTATTTTCATTCGGATCGAAATAACGATATGCGACAGCCTCCGGCGTGCATTTCACACGCTCGACTAATAACCCATGCAAGGTGACTGCCTGTTCCGGCGTGATAATGTGGTCTTGGTTATCCGGCATGATTACCCCTCACTATCGCGCGATTCGGCCATCAATTGTTCTGGTGCAAAATCATCGACCATGATGACCTTGCGTTGCAGCTCATAGTACCGCTCCAGCAGCCGGACTTCTTCGGCATTGATGTATCCTTTGCGATGTGCTTCTGTAATGCGCGTCAACTCGTTCATGACCGTGAGCTGCCCGGCCTTGTGCGCCGCATCCACTCTTGCTCGCAAGGGTTCGCACTGCAACGTACTGTGTAACGCCGCTTCCAGTGCACCGACTGCATCATTCTCATCCATGGACAAATACATACCCGCTGTCAAGCGGTCACGCACGGTGCCCGGTTGCAGCAACAGCACGGATACTTGATGCCCCAGCTCATCCGACGGTGGCGTCAAATATTTTCCCCTCGGGAAAATAAGCGCGCGCAACAGCAGTGCGGAAAAACGGCAGGGGAAATTTTGCAGCACGCCGTCAAACGCCATCTGAATCCTGTAAAGAGCATCCTGTATCGCCCAATGCAGCAACGGCAGATCTTCAGCAGGACGGCCATCATCCTCAAAGCGTTTGAGCGTGGCCGAACATAGATACAACTGGCTAAGCACATCGCCCAGCCGGGCAGAAATTTTCTCACTCCGTTTGAGATTTCCCCCCAGTATCAGCAGGGACACATCTGCCGCCAATGCGAATGCCGCGGAAAAGCGCGTCAATTGCTGATAATACCGCTGTGTCTCCTTACCTGCAGGCACCGAAAGACCACGTCCACCGGTAAAACCAAAAAAGCACGCGCGTAGCGTATTGCTCAGACTCAAACTCATGTGGCCAAGAAGGGCAGCATCAAAATTTCGTAGTGCACGTTGCTTATCACTATCTTGCGCCGCCTGTATTTCCTTAAGCACATAAGGATGAGAACGGATCGCGCCCTGCCCAAAAATAAGCAGGCTGCGCGTCAGGATATTCGCGCCTTCCACTGTTATGGCGATGGGATTTTGCTGGTGAGAGCGCCCCAGGTAATTGCTCGGCCCCAGGCAAATCCCCTTGCCACCATGCACGTCCATCGCATCATTGACAACCGTTCGAGCGCGCTCCGTACAATGATATTTAACGATTGCAGAAATTACAGACGGCTTCTCACCCATATCCACTGCTGCCGCCGTTAGCACACGGGCCGCATCCATCAAATAGGCATTGCCGCCAATTCGTGCCAGCGCTTCTTCCACGCCTTCAAATTTACCGACAGGTAGCTTGAACTGCTTGCGCACTCGGCAATATGCGCCACAAGTTCGCACCGCTAGTTTCACCCCACCGGTGGCACAGGCCGGCAGAGAGATCGATCGCCCCGCTGCCAAACATTCCATCAGCATGCGCCAGCCCTGCCCGATGCGATCCATTCCACCAATAATATATTCCATCGGAATGAACACACCCTGCCCCGAAGTGGGGCCGTTCTGAAATGCCGAATTGAGTGGGAAATGACGACGTCCAACCTTCACACCAGGCGTATCTGCAGGAATAAGCACAAGGGTAATACCACGTTTTGTTTGTTCACCCAGCAGGTGATCTGGATCATATAGCTTAAAAGCGAGGCCAAGCAGCGTCGCTACCGGTGCCAGAGTGATGTAACGTTTTTCCCACGTTACCCGCATGCCGAGCACCTTTGATTGCCCGTTGAATTCGCCGTAGCACACGATGCCATAATCGGGAATCGATCCTGCATCGGAGCCGGCAAATGGCCCGGTCAACGCAAAACAAGGTACCTCTTTGCCTTGTGCCAATCTGCGTAGATATTTTTCTTTTTGCTCCAACGTGCCATAGCGCACGAGCAACTCTGCCGGGCCCAAAGAATTAGGTACCATCACGGTTACAGAAGCAGTAATGCTGCGCGAAGCGAGCTTGGCCACCACGGCAGAATGCGCAAGGGCAGAAAATTCCAGCCCGCCGTATTCCTTGGGAATAATCATGCCGAAGAACCCGTTATCTTTTATGTACTGCCATACTTGCGGCGGCAAATCCTGGCGAACATGAGTAATATCCCAGTCGTCCAACATGGCGCACAACGTTTCGGTTTCGTTATCAAGAAAGGATTGCTCCGCTGCACTGAGCGTCGGCTTGGGGTAATTCAACAATTTGCGCCAGTCAGGGTGGCCACTAAAGAGATCGCCGTCCCACCAAACCGTACCCGCATCAAGCGCCTCCTGCTCAGTTTGCGAGATATGGGGGAGTGTCCTGCGGAAAATTTTTAGAATTTGGCTGCTCACCAACCGCCGACGCAGAGAAGGAACGCCCAGCACCGCAACAACCACGGCCAGCACGATAATAGCAATTTGAAACAGATCAGCAGAAAGCTTGCTTTGGATAGCAGCGATGAAAACAAAAACCACCATCGCCAACAACCACCCCCAGATGGAGGATCGAAAGAACGCCAACAAAATCATTACGCCCAGCATCACTAGCAAAGTCAATATAACCATTACCGTCCCTTCTTGTACTCAGGGCAACCTCTATTAATCCTGAAAATGGATATCTCCTTGACGCACGTAGTATTAAGTTTCAACAAACCAGTTACCGTTCGCGGTGAGCTTGTCGAACTGCTAGTTCCACGCTAGCACTGGCCTTTGATAAGCTCAGGCCGAACGGCGTCTTATCATTTTTGGTGCATCGATCTGTTACATGCGTGAAGTGGATACCATTATCCTGAACTTCCCATTCCGGCAACGGAATGACCGCATTTTTAGAGGACTCTTGATATCTGCATGTGCGGAACTTTAACGTCAGTATGCCTTGCTGACAATGCTTAACTTATTGCATGCGATCTGACGCATCTTCCATTATTGATCCAGCACGGTGAAGTATTAACTCCGTTCGGACTGAGTTTGTCGAAGCCCATGCACCTCCCAACAGGCTCAAGGCGAACGTACTTTAAACATAATCTGGCCAAATCAATAATTCTGTCGAGATGAAATCCATACGAGTTACCGGTCTGCCTCGAATGTTAATAGCGCATACACGGTTTGATGAGGAAGGACGGGATGAAAACTGCTCTCTACATTACCAATTTGTTTCCTTCTTCAGTACGAATATTGTAATGCGCACCCGAATTTCAGTACGTAACCGTTCAGTAATTTAGGAGAGTCGTGAGAAACAGCTCGAGCTTCCATCCGCAGAATTTTAGGTTGCCCTAAAATTAAAATTCAACAAAATAAACAGCTCAGGTAATGAAACTATTTGTTGATTTGATAATTCTTGACAATATTTGCCCATATAGGCAGCATCGCCAGCTTATAAAATGTTTTCTATATTATGTTAGCGCTTACAGGGATACATCAATGCAACTGAAACTCTTATCGAGCGCGGTAGTAGGAATGTTTGCTACGGCGTGCTCACCTGCTCCCACGCCCGTAGCACATGATCCGGTAGCACCCACCCAAGCCGTGGCTGCCAAAGAGTCAGGAGAAAGACCGCTCTCCGTGCCGTCAGATCCAAAAGCTCAGTACACAGTACTTGATGTATCAGGCGAGTGGCCAGACCGAGTTATCGTGACTCGCAGAGTGGGACCAAGTGGTGTGAGCTTCTCAAAGCGCATCTACGACTGCTCCAACCACACGGTCAAATATTTGGGTGACGGAGACACGCTAGCCGAGATGGAAGCATCGACGCCTGACGAAAGGATGGCTCCAATCGTCCCGGAAGCAATAGCAGGCTACGTGGGCAGAGAGGCTTGTAAGCGCTAACAATTCGTTCAAGCCGAAACCGCTTCGCTCCGGCAAAAACATGGCATAAAGAGCCTGCCATGTTTTTACCTCCACTACGCGTTTCGGCTTAACTCAGGTGTTGGGCATCAGGGAGAAGTGTGCAATGCAATCTATAAGCGCAAGTAAGGCGCTATTCATTAAGCTCGGCGAAGGAGGTATCTGGGAGTCGGACTGCATACGAGATGGTTTACTGCACCTCGGCTATCGCTCACTGCCCCACAACCAGTGCGTCTCCTCGCATTGGGACGATGTCAGAAGTGCCTTTCCTGCGGATGCAGATCAAG
>JBKJQT010000141.1:0-7902 GCA_046593855.1 Candidatus Nitrotoga sp.
TGCCAAAAAATTACACGGCGCTAAATGTTTTTGAGATGTAAGCAAGTAAATTTTAGAGCAACACTGTAATTGGGTGATTTTTTTAATTTTCATAGATGTCCTCCTAAATTAATGAGTGATTCATCCTAACAAATTTCATCATAAATCAATAGATAATTGTTAATCCGGTTCTGGCAGGGGGTTGACCAAAATGCGTCTAACCTTTATCTTGCACGGTTCTTTAATTATTGTTTGCTAAGGTAGTTTGACATGGAACTGACGGGCGCGGAAATAACTATTAGATGTTTGCAGGAAGAGGGTGCTGAATATGTGTTCGGATACCCTGGCGGTGCGGTCTTGCACATTTACGATGCGTTGTTCACCCAGGATCAGGTAAAACATATATTAGTTCGCCACGAGCAGGCTGCAGTGCATGCCGCCGACGGGTATGCACGCTCCACTGATAAAGTAGGGGTCGCGTTAGTTACCTCTGGCCCCGGGGTAACAAATGCAGTCACAGGTATTGCCACTGCCTATATGGATTCTATTCCTATGGTAATTATCAGTGGCCAAGTGCCGACTTATGCCATAGGCGAAGATGCTTTTCAGGAGGTGGATACTGTTGGCATAACGCGACCTTGCGTGAAGCATAATTTTTTGGTCAAAGACGTTAAGGAAATCGCCAGCACCATTAAGAAGGCATTCTATCTTGCCAAAAGCGGCCGTCCTGGGCCCGTGCTGGTGGATATTCCGAAAGATATATCCAATCAAAAGACGGAATTCAGCTATCCATCATCGGTGAGCATCCGCTCTTACCATCCGGCTCAGCATAGTGATCTGGAGCAGGTCAAGTGTGCTGCGAAGTTGCTCCTAGCAGCCAAACGGCCAATGATTTATGCGGGCGGCGGCGTGATCCTGGCTGATGCGTCTAAGCAATTGACCGAGTTGGTGCATTTGTTGGGTTTCCCCTGTACCAACACCTTGATGGGTTTGGGGGGCTATCCGGCTACAGATAAGCAATTTGTTGGAATGTTGGGCATGCATGGCACGTACGAGGCAAACATGGGGATGCAGTATTGTGATGTGTTGCTGGCCGTGGGAGCACGCTTTGATGATCGCGTGGTTGGCAATGTTAAGCACTTTAATCAGGAAAAACGCAAGATCATTCACATCGACATTGATCCTTCCTCAATTTCCAAGCGGGTGAAGGTGGATTTGCCTATTGTCGGCGATGTAGCCCATGTGTTGAACGATCTGTTGGCGGAAATGCACGCTAGCCAGGAAAAGCCCGATCAGCAGGCGATTGCGCCGTGGTGGGCGCAAATTAAGGAATGGCGCGGTAAAAATAGCTTAGTCTACAAAAATTCGGATGAAATAATTAAGCCGCAGTTCGTGATCGAAAAGCTGTATGAAGTTACCCAGGGCGATGCTTTCATTACTTCTGACGTTGGACAGCATCAGATGTGGGCGGCGCAGTACTACAAATTTGATAAACCGCGTCGCTGGATTAACTCTGGTGGGCTGGGCACCATGGGCTTCGGTTTGCCCGCCGCAATGGGCGTGCAACTTGCTCACCCAGATGCAAATGTAGCGTGTGTTACTGGTGAAGGCAGTATTCAAATGTGTATTCAGGAGCTCTCCACCTGCAAACAATTTCAATTGCCGCTCAAAATTATCATGCTAAATAACCGTTATCTAGGAATGGTGCGTCAGTGGCAGCAGTTCTTCCATGGTAACCGTTATGCTGAATCCTATATGGATGCGCTGCCCGATTTTGTGAAGCTGGCGGAAGCTTATGGTCATGTCGGTATGCGCATTGAGAAACCATCAGATGTGGAGCCTGCATTGAAAGAAGCATTTGAGCGTAAGCAACAACTGGTATTCATGGATTTTATAACAGACCAGACTGAAAACGTGTTTCCCATGGTGCAGGGCGGTAAGGGTTTGTCTGAAGTGATTCTGGCGGAGGATTTGTAATGCGGCATATTATTTCCCTGTTGATGGAAAATGAAGCGGGTGCCTTGTCGCGTGTTTCCGGGTTGTTTTCAGCGCGCGGCTACAATATTGAATCACTCACTGTGGCGCCTACCGAAGATGCCTCCTTGTCGCGTATGACTATAGTAACCAGTGGATCTGATGAAGTGATCGAGCAGATTAACAAGCAACTCAATAAGCTAATTGAGGTAGTTGCGGTAATGGATCTGAGCGAAGGTGAACATCTGGAGCGCGAGTTGATGCTGGTGAAAGTGCATGCAGTGGGCGCGGTGCGTGAGGAGATGAAGCGTATGGCGGATATTTTCCGTGGCCGCATTATCGATGTATCTGACAAAACCTACACCATCGAATTAACCGGTAACGGCCATAAGTTGGAAAGCTTCTTGCAAGCTATAGACCGCAGCCTAATCCTGGAAACCGTACGTACCGGCGCGTCTGGCATTGGGCGCGGCGATCGCATTTTAAAACTTTAATTTTTTAACTTTATGATTATTTTAAAGAGGCTAACATGAAAGTTTATTACGACAAAGATGCAGACTTGTCTTTAATTAAGGGTAAGGAAGTTGCCATTATCGGCTACGGCTCACAAGGCCATGCTCATGCCTTGAATCTAAAGGAATCTGGTGTCAATGTGACTGTTGCCCTACGTAAGAGTGGCGCTTCCTGGAAGAAAGCTGAAGCGGCTGGACATAAGGTTTTGGAGGTCGCGACAGCGGTGAAGGGTGCCGATGTGGTCATGATGCTGTTGCCTGATGAGAATATACCTGATGTTTATAACATTGAAGTTGCCCCAAACATGAAGACGAGCGCTACTTTGGCGTTCGCCCACGGCTTTAACATTCATTATAACCAGGTCATTCCACGTGCCGATTTGGATGTAATTATGATAGCGCCCAAAGGCCCCGGTCACACAGTTCGCTCTGAATACTTGAAGGGCGGTGGTGTGCCATCTCTGATTGCTGTATATCAGGACAAGTCCGGTAAGGCCAAAAACATCGCGCTTTCTTACGCCGCAGCTATTGGTGGCACCAAGGGAGGGGTGATCGAGACTGATTTCCGTGAAGAAACGGAAACAGATCTGTTTGGCGAGCAGGCCGTTTTGTGTGGTGGTGCCGTGGAGCTGGTTAAGGCAGGATTTGAAACTCTGGTAGAAGCGGGTTATGCGCCGGAAATGGCTTATTTCGAATGCCTGCATGAATTGAAGTTAATCGTTGATTTGATGTATGAGGGTGGCATCGCCAATATGAACTATTCCATTTCAAATAATGCGGAATATGGCGAGTACGTCACGGGTCCTAAGATTATTACCGATGACACCAAGGAGGCCATGCGTACGTGTTTGAAGGATATCCAGACGGGTAAGTATGCCAAACAGTTCATCCTGGAAGGCCGTACTAACTACCCTGAAATGACCGCACGTCGCCGCCTTAACGCCAAGCATCCTATCGAAACAGTGGGTGCCCAACTGCGTGCCATGATGCCTTGGATCAGTAAAAACAAGTTGGTTGACCAAAATAAAAACTAGGAATGAACGGAGGAGCTAGGATTGAGAGTTTGAATAGTGAGTGCTGGAGCGCTCTCAATCCTAAGCTGCACGATTCTTGTTCTTCAATCCTGCATCTAAAAATCCACTTTTCTGCGCTTTTCCCTTCTAATGCCTAATTACCCCCACCCAATTATTGCCCGCGAGGGATGGCCATATTTGGCCATCGCCGTATTCATTGCTAGCTTGGTATCATATTTTGGTGGCGGTGGGTGGTCGCTACTATTTTGGCTGATGGCGTTGTTTGTGCTGCAATTTTTCCGCGATCCGCCGCGTGAAATTCCACAGGATGCAGATGCAGTGTTATCACCTGCTGATGGTCGTATTGTGGCGGTGGAGCGCACGCAGGATCCATATGTAGAGCGTGATGCCATCAAGATCAGCGTGTTTATGAATGTATTTAATGTGCATTCCAATCGCAGTCCGATAGATGGCCTGGTGAAGCGCATCCAATATTTCCCTGGTAAGTTTGTGAATGCTGATCTGGCTAAGGCTTCGTTGGAAAATGAGCGAAATGCCATATGGATTAAAAGGGCTGATGGGCAAGACGTAACCAGTGTGCAGGTGGCCGGGCTGATAGCACGCCGTATCTTGTGTTATGTACAAGAAGGCGCTGTTCTAACACGTGGTCAACGATATGGCTTTATCCGCTTCGGCTCGCGTGTGGATGTATACTTGCCACTGACGGCTGCTGTAAAAGTATCTATTGGTGATAAAGTATACGCAACTACTACAATACTGGCGGTTTTAGCCAAAAACTAAAGCTAATTATGATGATAAGTTTTCAAAATCATGATTGACCTGAATGACAGAAAACCGATGAATCTGCGCAGGCGCAGTATCTACCTGCTACCCAACTTATTGACTACGGCGGCGCTGTTTGCCGGCTTTTACGCCATCGTGCAGGCAATGAATAGCAAGTTTGAATTTGCTGCCGTGGCAATTTTTATTGCTATGGTGCTAGATGGTCTGGATGGACGCGTGGCGCGACTGACCCGCACCCAAAGTGAATTTGGAGCGGAATATGATAGCCTGTCCGACATGGTCTCGTTCGGTGTGGCGCCCTCTTTACTGATGTATGAATGGGCGTTCAAGGACTTAGGTAAGTTGGGTTGGTTCGCAGCCTTTATTTATTGCGCTGGTACGGCGTTACGGCTGGCACGTTTCAACGCTAATATTGAAACGGTAGATAAGCGATTTTTTCAAGGCCTGCCCAGCCCTGCTGCTGCTGCGGTGATTGCAGGCTTCGTTTGGGTGATGCTAGACAATCAATTTAGCGGTCAAGAGGCGCGTTGGTATGCTGTCATCCTCACAGTGTTTGCCGGTTTGAGTATGGTGAGCAACGTGCGCTTCTACAGTTTTAAAGATTTTAATATGCGCAAGAGCGTGCCGTTTATCGTCATTATCCTGGTAGCGTTATTTTTTATACTGATTTCCAGCTATCCGCCCGGAGTGCTGTTTCTGCTTTTTTTGTGCTACGCCCTATCTGGCTATGTGCTGTGGCTGCTGGATTTTCGAAAGAAAACTTCCAATCCAACCACGTAGTGGAGCTCAAAAGAGAGTGCGCCGGCTGGAGTAAGCATGATCTACTTTTTTTATTCGGATTGATACGGGGGCTTTTGAATTCACATCCATCGATTATTCAATTTAAGGGCGCCTCTAAAAATTCAAGTTTTTAAGCAAGACAAGGCATGAGTAAAAAATTTGAGCGCGGCATATGATTGATATGTGAGTGATAATTTTTTTCGAGTAATGCCGTGTTGTGACGAAAATTGGATTTTTAGAGGTGCCCTTAAAACTCATTCCTCGGTAGAAATACGACCACTCTTCAGACGCATTTCGTATTCGAATAGGCTGGTAGTTGGGGATTTGAGGTAAGTTTGGTAGAATGCCGAGGCTTTTTGAACTTTAACCAGAGTAGGGAGAGTTACATGTCTAATATCGAACAACGCGTTAAGAAAATCGTTGCTGAACAACTCGGTGTAAACGAGACTGAAGTGAAGAATGAGTCCTCGTTCGTTAATGATCTGGGTGCCGATTCATTGGATACGGTTGAGCTGGTGATGGCGCTGGAAGAAGAGTTCGAGTGTGAAATTCCAGACGAAGACGCTGAAAAAATAACTACGGTGCAACAGGCAATCGATTACGTTAACGATCATCCTAAGTAATTCATCCTTTCGCTTTTCCCCTAAAATAACGGAGTTCGGTTTGGCAAAACGCAGAGTCGTCATTACTGGCCTGGGTATTGTTTCGCCCGTTGGTACAGGAATTACCCAAGCATGGCAAAATATCGTTGATGGTAAATCAGGCATTACTCGCATCACCCGTTTTGATGCCAGCCTGTTTTCATCGAGGATTGCGGGAGAGGTGAAAGGGTTTAATGTGGACAAATTCCTCTCTGCCAAGGATGCTCGACGTATGGATGTATTTATTCATTACGGCTTGGCGGCTGGTATGGAGGCAATTAAGGATGCCGGGATCGAGGTAACTGAACAAAACGCCGAACGTATCGGTGTCAATATTGGATCTGGTATCGGCGGATTGCCGCTGATTGAAGATAGTCATAATGACTATCTGGCGGCGGGCCCACGCAAGATTTCACCGTTCTTTATTCCAGGTACAATTATTAACATGATTTCTGGCAATTTGTCCATCATGTATGGCTTTAAAGGACCTAATTTGTCCATGGTGACCGCCTGCTCCACAGCCACTCATTGCATAGGTGAATCTGCCCGGTTGATCGAATATGGTGATGCCGATATTATGATCGCGGGTGGCTCGGAAGGGTCAGTTTGCGCGCTTGCGTTAGGAGGGTTTGCATCTGCACGAGCGCTTTCCACCCGCAATGACGATCCTGCTACCGCTAGCCGTCCATGGGACAAAGAACGCGATGGCTTTGTGATGGGAGAAGGTGCTGGGGTTTTAGTGCTGGAAGAATATGAACATGCTAAATCCCGCGGTGCGAAAATTTACGCCGAGGTGGTAGGTTATGGTATGAGTGCCGATGCATACCACATGACCGCACCGCGCGAGGATGGCGAGGGCGCCGCGCGTTGCATGAATAATGCCTTGCGTAATGCCGGCCTTAATGTGGATCAGGTGGATTACATTAATGCGCATGGCACTTCCACCCCGCTGGGTGACTTGGCTGAAACCATGGCAATGAAGCGCTGTCTGGGCGAACATGCGATGAAGGTCAAGGTTAGTTCTACCAAATCTATGACAGGGCATTTACTGGGTGCTGCGGGTGGTGTAGAGGCTATATTTTCCGCACTCGGTATTTATCATCAGATTGCCCCACCCACCATAAATATTTTCGAGCAGGATGAGGCTTGTGATATGGACTATGTGCCCAATATCGCGCGTAACATGACGATTAATGTCGCCATGTCCAACTCATTCGGCTTTGGCGGTACCAATGCTACTTTGGTATTTCGTAAGGTTTAAAACGCTTGCACGTCTCAAGGAACTACATGCTGATCAATGGCGTGCCGGGAGATCAGGTTAGCGTTCATGACCGCGGCTTGCTATATGGAGATGGTGTATTTCGCACGCTGCGTGTGATCGGTGGATGCATGCAACATTGGTTGCGTCACTATCGCAAGTTGCAACAGGATTGTTCTGCATTACGCATCACTTGTCCAGAAGCGGCATTGCTGTTTGAGGAATTGCGGCGTTTGATTGAACAGCGGCCCGATGGTGTGGCAAAAATAATCATCACACGTGGCGAACAAACGGCTCGTGGCTATGCTCCAGTCGAAAATATGATTCCGACACGCATCTTGAGTCTCACTCCTTCACTTGATTATCCAGGCAGAAATTATTCGCACGGTGTCAGGCTTCGATTATGCGATTTACGCTTGGCTCATCAACCGAAATTGGCTGGCATTAAGCACCTTAACCGTTTGGAAAATGTTCTAGCTGCTGCGGAATGGAGTGATCCGGACATCGCAGAAGGTTTGTTGCTGGATATGTTTGGCAATGTGATTGAAGGTATACGCAGCAATCTGTTCATGGTACGGAACGGTGAATTGTTTACACCGAATTTGTCGAGCTGTGGCGTGGCCGGTATACAGCGTGAGCGCGTGATAGAGTGGGCTGCTGAACATGGCGTACCGTGCTGGGTCAGACAGTTTGGACTGGCGAAATTGCTTTTTGCTGACGAAATATTCTTGGTGAATAGTGTGATTGGTTTATGGCCGGTGCGTGAGCTGTCAGGCAGTGAATGGAGCCATCACCCGATTTCCATGCAAGTGCAGGAATGGTTAAACCATGCGCACGATTAAGCGCTTGCTGGTTATTGTGTTGCTTTTGGCCGTGCTGTTGGCGAGTACTATTGGCTATTATGTTATTCGTCCGTTGACCTTTTCCACGCTTCCCTTGGA
>JBKJQT010000194.1:0-10585 GCA_046593855.1 Candidatus Nitrotoga sp.
AGTTATGTCGCACTTGATGTTCGGCATGCTGGTGCTGACGGCAGATCAATTGTTACGTTTGCTGACGTAACAACGCTGGCAAAGAAGAAACGGCAGCAGAAAAACCGCACCGGAAACAGGTGTGGCGAACAGGCTCAAGTCAGACAGGGATAATTGGTGATCCGAAACTGATCGGGTCGGCGAAAACAACGAAAAAATGACCTTTGCTGTGTCAGTGCGTCATTTGCACTTGGCTTGGCGGAGAGTTTTGCAAGAGGCTCAAATGAAACGTTTTCTATTTGTAGCGGCGCTGTTTATTATCACTGTTCCAGCATTAGCTGCTGATGTCGGTGTGTCCGTTAATATTGGTCAACTCGGCTTTTATGGTCGAATCGATATCGGTAATTATCCGTAACCTCAATTCATTTACCCAGCACCTATCATGGTCCAGCCAATGCCAATGCCAATGGGTATGGCACCTCAACCGATTTATCTGCGTGTGCCTCCAGGCCACCGGAAAAACTGGCGCAAGCACTGTCTAAGGTATGGCGCCTGTGGCCAGCCAGTCTATTTTGTTGGAGATAATTGGTATAACAATGTTTATGTTCCTAGCTATCGTGCACATGGCAACTACCAAGGCGAGGAGAGGGGGGTTATGGCGGAGGTCGTGGTAGTCATGGCAAGGGTCATGACAGGGATTAAATCGCTCTGAAAGGAACTTACGTAAATACACAACGCAAAAACAAATTCATCTCGATGAGAGGTTGAAAGACTGTATTGCATTGTTTTTTTAAATGCCTTGATATTTCAGTAATTGATAAATTAGTTGGTTGTAACATTGCTCTAATATAAGTGAATCTGATTGCTAATCAGATTCACACAATTAGTCTCTCTTAGGAACAAAAAAATTGGAAATGGAGCCTTACGTATATTGGTTTTTGTTAGCTTTTGGCCTGCTCGCATTAGAGATGGCTACGGGAACGTTTTACATGCTAATAGTAAGTATTGCTTTGGGCCTGGCAGGTATTGGGGCACTACTTGGGCTCAACTTACCATTGCAAATCATGCTTAGTGCGGTGGCCAGTATAATTGGCACAGTGATCCTGCGTCGTATGAAAGGCATGCGTACTGGCAAGATGATTAGCCAAAGCTTGGACATCGGCCAGTCGGTGCGGGTTTTATCATGGCTTGAAGATGGTATTGCGCGTGTGCATTACCGCGGCACAGAATGGGATGCAGAGCTGGAGTCATCCAGCGTGCCGCGCGATGGTGTGCTTTACATCAAAGCAATACAGGGCTCAAAATTAATTCTGACGCCATACAAGCCCCACCAACAATAATATTAGGAAGCAATATGGAAATCGCACTGTTTATTCTTGTAGCTGCCGTTATTTTTGTCGTCAAGGCTCTCAACGTTGTGCCGCAACAACATGCTTGGGTGGTTGAGCGCTTGGGGAAGTTTCATGCTGTGCTAGCACCTGGCTTGAACATTGTGGTTCCATTTATCGATCGTATTGCATATCGCCATATGCTTAAGGAAGTTCCGTTGGACGTCCCCAGTCAGATTTGTATAACCAAGGACAATACGCAGCTACAAGTGGACGGTGTCCTCTATTTTCAGGTTACAGACCCGAGATTGGCTTCTTATGGGTCTAGCGATTATCTCAGCGCGATCACTCAGCTTGCACAGACTACCTTACGCTCGGCAATTGGCAAGATGGAATTGGATAAGACTTTCGAGGAGCGGGATGATATCAATCGTGCTGTGGTTGCGGCTTTGGATGAAGCTGCAGCCAGTTGGGGAGTGAAGGTGTTGCGTTATGAGATTAAGGATTTGGTGCCACCCAAGGAAATTCTGCTTGCCATGCAGGCGCAGATTACTGCGGAACGAGAAAAGCGTGCCTTAATTGCGGCCTCAGAAGGGCGCAAACAGGAGCAGATCAATATAGCCACTGGCGAGCGTGAAGCCTTTATTCAGCGTTCCGAAGGCGAGAAACAGGCGGTGATCAATGCTGCTCAAGGCGAAGCAGCGGCCATAACAGCAGTCGCCACAGCTACCGCCTTGGCTATTCAACAGGTCGCATTAGCCATCCAGTTTCCCGGAGGAATGGAAGCAGTTAACCTCAAGGTAGCGGAAAAATATGTGGAAGCGTTCGGTAATGTCGCCAAGCAAGGCAATACTCTGATTCTGCCAGGTAATATGGCAGACATGGGGAGTATGGTAGCTGCGGCGATGAGTATTGTTAAGACGCAGAAGTAGAGATTCTGTTCGCCGTGGAAATGGTCACTGGATGATATATGGGCTATACGAGTTATTTGAAATTCCTGAGTCATTATCAAAGTAGTGGTTATAGAGACTGAGGGAGATTTTTGATGGATTTTTATGTAAATGCCACTGACGGTTTTGCTCGTCGTGGAACTCTTTCTTTAGCTCATGGTACCGTTG
Source organism: Candidatus Nitrotoga sp. (assembly GCA_046593855.1). Taxonomy (GTDB): domain Bacteria; phylum Pseudomonadota; class Gammaproteobacteria; order Burkholderiales; family Gallionellaceae; genus Nitrotoga. Next base: position 2,426 of record JBKJQT010000194.1, read on the forward strand.
AAACCCCCGCTTTCATGCCAGTCGGCACTTATGGCACAGTGAAGGCGATGTCGCCTATGGAGTTAAGAGAAATTGGTGCCCAGATTGTGTTAGGCAACACTTTTCATTTATGGCTTCGCCCAGGTTTGGATGTGATTGAGGCGCACGGTGGCTTGCATGGTTTCATGGGCTGGGATGGGCCAATCCTAACCGATTCGGGTGGTTTTCAAGTGTTCAGTTTGGGTGCGCTGCGCAAGATTACCGAGGAGGGGGTGAGGTTTCAATCCCCAGTGAATGGTGATAAATGCTTTCTGACGCCGGAAGAATCCATACGAATTCAGAAGGTATTGAATTCCGATATTGTGATGATTTTTGATGAGTGTACCCCTTATCCTGCAGATGAAAACCGAGCAGCTGAGTCTATGCGCCTTAGTTTGCGTTGGGCGGAACGTTCAAAACATGCGCACGAAGGTAATACCAATGCACTTTTTGGTATTGTGCAGGGCGGCATGTTCGAAAATCTGCGCGATGAATCGTTACGTGAGCTGGTAAATATCGGCTTTGATGGTTATGCCATAGGTGGATTGTCGGTGGGAGAGCCGAAAGACGACATGCTGCGAATTTTGAAACATACCTCGCCGCAGCTACCTATCGACAAGCCGCGATACCTGATGGGCGTAGGTACACCCGAAGATTTGGTGGCTGCGGTCGCGCACGGCATAGATATGTTCGATTGTGTGATGCCCACACGCAATGCGCGAAACGGTATGCTTTTTACCCGTCACGGCGATATTAAGATCAAGAACGCAAAATATCGTCTCGATATTCAACCGCTTGATCCACAATGTATTTGTTATACCTGTCGTAATTTTACCCGCGCATATTTGCATCACCTACATCGCATCGGCGAGATACTCGGTGCACGCCTAAATACCATTCACAACTTGCATTATTACCATGAGTTGATGAGTGAAATTCGAGCCGCTATCACGATCCACCAGCTCGATAAGTTCGTTACCCGGTTTAGGCAAGCCCGCGCCAGTTCGTGCTAGAATTCGCCGCTGCAAAATTTTAACTGGGGGAAGTGTCATGTTGATTAGCAACGCTTATGCACAAACTGCTGCACTTGCGTCCGGTTCCGGCTTCATGGAATTTCTGCCTGTGGTCGCCGTGTGTGCAGTGTTTTATTTTCTTTTGCTGCGTCCGCAACAGAAGCGCGTTAAGGAACAAAAGGCTATGCTGGCTGCCCTGCAAAAAGGCGATGAAATCATCACTGTAGGCGGAGAGTTGGGTCGTGTGTCGAAGGTGGGCGAAAACTATATCAGTTTGGAAATCGCCGAAAACGTGACAGTACTGATTCAGACAAGTGCGGTTCAAACCGTGCTGCCCAAAGGAACAATTAAGTCGATTTAAGGTACTGCAATGAACCGTTACCCGCTGTGGAAATACCTGCTTGTTCTCGTTGTATTTATTTTTGGATTAATTTACACCCTGCCTAATTTTTATGGTGAATCTCCTGCTGTGCAGGTATTGCCCTTGCGTGCCAATCTCAAGACGGATAGTGCATTGCTGCAGCAGGTAAGTGATGCGCTTAAAGCAGCAAATCTGAATGTGGAAGAGGTCGCGTTGGATCCTACTAGTATTAAAGTGCGCTTTAATACTACCGATAGTCAACTTAAGGCCAAGGACATTCTACAGACAAAGCTGGGCGATGATTACATGGTTGCCCTTAATTTGCTGTCACGCTCGCCGCAGTGGTTAACCGCTATGAATGCACGGCCTATGTATCTTGGATTGGATTTGCGTGGTGGTGTGCATTTCTTGTTACAAATTGATATGAAGGGCGCGCTGGATAAGGCGATGGAAGCCTCTTCTGGCGATATGCGGAGCATTCTCCGTGATCAGAATATTGCATATTTTGGTGTCAGCCGTGATGGCAGATTAGTGACGGTTAAGTTCCGTGATGCGGAGACGCGAAGCAAAGGGGCGATAGAGCTCAAACAACGCTTTGGTGGTTTGGCCTTTAATGATAAAAATGAAGGCAACGAGATTCTTTTACTTGCCACCTTAAAACCGGAGGAAGAAAAACGCATTCAGGAATCTGCTGTGCAGCAGAATTTAATTACTTTACGCAACCGTGTCAATGAATTAGGCGTGGCCGAGCCGATAATTCAGCAGCAAGGGATAGATCGTATTGTAGTACAGCTCCCCGGTGTGCTGGATACGGCACACGCGAAAGATATTCTTGGCCGCACTGCGACACTGGAAGTGCGTCTGGTGGATGATGAGCATAAGCTTAGTGAGGGTTCCACCGCACCGTTTGGTACAGATATGTTCAAGGATCGGGATGGCTCAATGCTGTTGTTGAGAAAAAGTGTATTGCTCACCGGCGAGCGCATTAATGATGCGCAACCCGGGTTTGACAGCCGCAGCAATGAGCCAGCAGTGCATATCAATCTGGATAGCGCGGGTACGCGTAAATTTAAAGAAGCGACGCGCGAAAATGTCGGTAAGCGTATGGCTATAGTGCTATTTGAAAAAGGTAAAGGCGAAGTGATTACTGCTCCAGTGATCCGTGAGGAAATTGGCGGGGGGAGAGTGCAAATTAGCGGACAGATGAATACCAAAGAAGCAAACGATATATCCTTGTTGCTACGCGCTGGTGCACTGGCAGCGCCAATGGAAATCATTGAGGAACGCACTGTTGGTCCTAGTCTCGGTGCGGATAATATTGTGCGTGGTTTCCGTTCCACTCAGATCGGTTTTGCCGCCATTGCGGTTTTTATGATTGCCTATTACCTGATGTTTGGCGCGGTTTCTGTTCTGGCGCTGGGTGCTAATTTATTGTTGCTGGTGGCATTATTGTCCATGCTGCAAGCCACGTTGACTTTGCCTGGTATGGCCGGTATCGCGCTGACGCTGGGGATGGCGATTGATGCTAACGTTTTGATCAATGAGCGTATTCGGGAGGAACTGCGTAATGGAAATACGCCACAAGCATCCATCCACGCTGGATATGAACATGCATTTCGTACCATACTTGATTCCAACATTACCACTTTGATCGCGGGTATTGCGCTGTTCATGTTTGGCTCCGGTGCGGTACGCGGTTTTGCTGTTGTATTGTGCTTGGGCATTCTTACTTCGATGTTCAGTGCGGTGTTGATATCGCGTGCACTGGTTAACCTGATTTATGGGCGCAAGCTGCGGTTGACCAAGATCTCCATAGGTTAAGGTATAAAGAGGTAATAAATGGAATTTTTCAAGATTAATCGCAACATTCCGTTCATGAGCTATGGACGGTATACCACCACAATTTCTTTGGTAACATTTATTCTGGCGGTATTTTTTATTGTAACCAAAGGATTGAATTTTGGTGTGGATTTCACTGGTGGAACAGTAATGGAAGTACATTACGCTCAGACTGCTGACCTGGACAAGGTTCGTAGGCAACTGACTGATATGGGGCTGCATGATGTGTTGGTGCAAAACTTTGGTTCTAGCCATGATGTACTACTACAGGTATCGCTTAAACAGAATGTAGTGGGCGCGAAATTGAGCGAGCAGATTCTCGACAAGTTGCGTCAGCAGGATGCCAGTGTGGAAATGCGCCGGGTTGAATTTGTCGGTCCGCAAGTGGGCAAAGATCTGGTGGAGAATGGTGCGCTTGCGTTGTTGCTGGTATCCATTGGTATCGCGTGCTACCTCTGGGTGCGATTCGAGTGGAAGTTTGGCCTTGCCGCGATAATCGCCAATTTGCATGACGTGATAATCATTATTGGCTTTTTTGCCTTTTTCCAGTGGGATTTTTCACTCACCGTGTTGGCGGCGCTGCTAGCCGTGCTTGGCTATTCAGTAAATGAATCAGTGGTAGTGTTCGATCGTATCCGGGAAAATTTTCGCAAGATGCGCAAAACGGAGGTTGCCGAAATCATCGACAATGCTATCACACGCACCATGTCTCGTACCATAATTACCCACCTCTGTACCCAGATGATGGTGACAGCGATGCTGTTTTTAGGCGGAGAAACCTTACATTATTTTGCGCTGGCTTTGACCATTGGCATTCTGTTTAGTATTTATTCCTCGGTGTTGGTGGCTAGTCCGTTGCTTATGCTGATGGGCGTTTCGCGCGAGGATTTCATAAAGACAGAAAAAGTGGCTGAAGAAGCATTACCCTAGGCCGTGGAACTGCTCATTTCTTTTATAGATATTGTCCTGCATCTGGACGTTCATTTATTAGCAATTATGCAAGCATATGGCATGTGGATTTATGCCGTCCTGTTCATGATTATTTACTGCGAAACCGGGCTGGTGGTAATGCCTTTTCTACCGGGAGATTCGCTGCTGTTCGTGGTAGGTGCGCTGTGTGGGGTTGGCGCGTTAGAAATCCAGTTGGTTTTGCCGTTGCTGATGGCTGCATCGTTTCTGGGGGATAGCACCAACTACTGGATCGGTCGATTGGTAGGCATGCGTTTGGTTAAGCGTGCTAATTCGCGCTTTCTCAAACATGAGCATTTGGAAAAGACGCATACGTTTTACAATAAGCACGGAGGCAAGGCGATCCTGTTTGCCCGTTTTTTGCCCATCGTACGAACATTCGCACCATTTGTAGCTGGCATTGGTTTGATGCGTTATCGCATTTTTATGTTATTCAGCGCGTTAGGGAGTGTCGCATGGATTAGCCTGTTTATCTTGGGAGGCTATTTTTTAGGCAATATCCCAGTGGTAAAAGATAATCTGACCCTCATGGTTGTTATTGTTATTGCTATTTCATTTCTGCCAGCGTTGCGCGAGTTCATTCGGCATCGCCGTACGTATAGCATAGACTAACTATATTGTATCGAAAGTTATACTGAGCCGGATTGATGGTAACGTGAGCTATGGTTAATGTTAAGTTTGAGGAACTCAAGGCGAAAGATCATTTACCTTCCCCTAAAGGTATGGCTCTGAAAATAATTCAGCTCACCTTGAAGGAAGATGTAACAACTCATGAGATTGCACACGCGATAAAGACGGACCCGGCATTGTCAGGTCGGTTGATTAAGATGGCCAATGTGCTTATGTCGTACCAGACAAGACCTATTGTATCCATAACAGATGCGGTCATGTCGTTAGGTTTGAGTATTGTACGTAATATGGTGTTGAGCTTGTCGTTAGTGGAGGGTAGCCGTGATGGGGCCTGCCGAAAATTCGATTATCAAAATTTTTGGTCGCAATCGTTGTTGACGGCAATTGCTGCGAAAAACTTTGTAGAGGGTCGCAGAATGGGTGCATCAGAAGAAATGTTTATTCTTGGCTTGCTAGGGCAGGTTGGTTCCTTGGGACTAGCGACGGCATATCCTCAAGAATATTCTCTCATTCTTGAAAAGGTCGGAGCGGTAGACGCTGATGCCATATTAATTGATCTCGAACGCACTGAATTCGGGCTTGATCATAATCAACTCAGCAAAGAAATGTTAGCAGACTGGGGTCTGCCACAAGTATTCCAGATAGCTGCTTTACATCACGAAAATCCAGCTCTGTCTAATCTTGCCGAGGGCAATCGGAACTGGAACATTTTAAATGTACTACATATTGGAAACTATTTTTCCAAGGTGTGTTTATCGCATGAACAACAACGCCACAAAATGGCGCAGAAATTGATTGTAAGCGCTGCCAGGCTGGGCTTTGAGACGGATATTTTCACCGAGTTAGGCGATAAGACGGTGCAGGAGTGGCGTGAATGGAGTAAGTTATTCGGCATTCGTTCGATAGAGATGCCCCTTTTCAAGGAGATTCTGCAAACTTCGCCACCTACCGAGCTGGACTTACTTGATGTCGGCGCACCGGAGATTAGCTTGGAGACAAGCTATGCATTGCGGATCCTGTTGGTGGAGGACGATTATGCAACAACATTGGTGTTGAAGCTTTTGCTGACAAAGGCCGGACATACGGTTGTTACTGCAGGCAATGGGATAGAAGCGTTAAGTATGGTCGATAAATTCATGCCGCAACTCGTCATTACAGACTGGCACATGCCTGAGATGAATGGCATTGAATTTTGCAAGACGCTTAGACACAACGAGCTATGGCGCAATATCCATGTGTTTATCATGATGACACAAGAAAATACGGATAGGTTGGGAGAGATGTTTGAGGTTGGAATCAACGATTACTTGATCAAGCCGATTAATTCAAAAGTGCTGGGTGCGAGGTTATGCGTCGCTCAGCGTATGGTACAGCTGCAGGATGAGTTGAAGGATGAACATCAGCAGTTACGCATAGTCGCCGCGCAGTTGGCAGCATCGAACCAGAGATTACAGCAAATGGCGCTTACTGATGTACTCACCGAGTTGCCCAATCGTCGTCATGCAAATGAGTATCTGGATCAGCAGTGGGCGATGGCAGAACGCAGTGGCCGTCCGCTGTCGTGTATTATGGTAGACATAGATTACTTTAAGAAGGTTAACGATATTTATGGCCATAAGGTGGGGGATGATGTGCTGAAACAGGTGGCGCAAGTTTTACGCTCATCCGCACGCAAGCAGGATATGGTATGCCGTTTTGGTGGCGAAGAATTTTTAGTAATTTGCCCGGATGCACCTGCGGATCAGGCTTATCAGTATGCGGAAAGGCTGCGCAAGAATGTAGCTGCAGAAAAGACTAAAACGGATTTAGTGGTCACCATCAGCCTTGGTGTCGCCAGTAAAAAACCTACATTGATAAATTCTGAAATGTTACTGCAACTTGCCGATAAGCGGTTGTATATGGCGAAGAGAACTGGTCGTAACCAAACTGTTGGGGATTGATTTTTATTCCCAGAGACCTGTGAAGAGTTGCGAATAAAAGAGTAAGAATAATTGCTGGCTTTCGTAGGTTATACGAACATAACATTGATCAATGTCATCAATACCGCTGCCATAAAAATATACGAATAGTGTACTCTGTGCGCTTTAGTTGAGTGGGGTACATGAATACCTGCACCGCCACTCAAAAATTTAATATTAATTAGACAACAACAACTTCTTCGGAAAACTCCAGATGTACCTTCTTCTCCTTATCCACAGTGACGATCACTTTCCCGCCATTGGATAGTTTGCCGAATAATAATTCATCTGCCAGCGCGCTACGTATGGTGTCCTGAATCAAACGTGCCATAGGACGTGCGCCCATTAGTGGGTCGAAACCAGTTTTGGCGAGGTAATCTTTGAGCGCATCGGTGAAGACGACATCCACTTTCTTCTCATGTAGCTGTTCCTCAAGCTGCATCAGGAATTTTTCTACTACGCGCAGGATGACTTCTTTATCCAGTGCGGCGAAGGAAATGGTAGCATCCAATCGATTACGGAATTCTGGGGTGAATAGTCGCTTGATTTCGGCCGTCTCGTCACCGCTCACTCCGCTCTTGGTGAAGCCAATTTGTGCTTTGCTTAATGCATCGGCCCCCGCATTGGTGGTCATAATAATAACCACGTTACGGAAATCTGCCTTGCGTCCGTTGTTGTCAGTGAGTGTACCGTGATCCATCACTTGTAATAGAATATTAAAAATGTCTGGGTGTGCTTTCTCGATTTCGTCTAGTAGCAAGACGCAATGAGGCTGCTTGTTGATTGCTTCAGTAAGTAAACCACCCTGATCGAAGCCGACATAGCCAGGTGGCGCTCCAATCAGCCGCGACACCGCGTGACGTTCCATATATTCAGACATGTCAAAGCGGTTTAGCGGCATGCCCATTGCAAAGGCAAGTTGACGCGCTACTTCGGTTTTGCCAACGCCGGTTGGGCCAGAGAACAAGAAGCTGCCGATGGGCTTTTGCGGATTGCCTAATCCACTCCTGGACATTTTTATGGCACGCGCCAGCACATCAATGGCAGCATTCTGGCCGAACACTACAGTCTTGAGATCACGATCTAGTGTTTTCAACAGATTACGATCATCCGAAGAAACAGTGCGTGAAGGTACGCGCGCAATTTTGGCAATGATGTCCTCGATTTCGTGTTTGCCGATAAGTTTTTTCTGTTTCGATTTTGGCAGGATGCGTTGTGCTGCACCCGCTTCATCTATCACGTCAATTGCTTTGTCAGGAAGATGTCTGTCATTGATAAAACGCGATGAAAGCTCGACCGCACTAGTGAGTGCTGCGCTGCTGTATTTAATACCGTGATGAGTCTCGAATCGAGACTTTAACCCTTTTAGAAT
>JBKJQT010000320.1:0-4862 GCA_046593855.1 Candidatus Nitrotoga sp.
ATTCATATCGGGCGTTGATGTAGTCTTTAGAACCTTCATCTTGCCAGTAATGGCCGCCCTTTCCTACCCCATTTCAACAGTAAATTCCGCTCGCATTGTTAGTTCTGCAAGAGGCTCAGTTGTCTGCGCTTACCGCCGAAGTAACCAATCTCGAACGTGGTCGGATATATCAAAGGTAAGAGTGCAATCACCATAGCAAGGAAGTATGGAGGTCGAGCGAGAAATTACACTGGAGAGGCATTCTGGGCAAGTGGCTACTTCGTATCGAGAGTAAGATTAGATGAAACAATGGTTAGAGCATACATTCGAAATCAAGAAGCAGAGGGGATGAACGTTACGACCAGATGAAAGTGGACGTGTAGCCCGCCATGGGCGGCTCACGGTCTTATCGGCCCCTTTGAGGGGCTCATCTAATAAGCCCCCGGCTTTGCCGGGGATCATTTAACTGTGTCACCGTTCGGCTGAAGCAAGGATGAAGGGTGAATGACTAAAATTGAGGAATTTAAGTAATTATGTTTAAAAATATGAAGATGGGCGCGCGTTTTGGATTTGGTTTTAGTCTGCTTGTGATTTTACTAATAGTAATTGTAGCCTTATCTATTACGCGGGAAGCGCGACAGGAAGAAAGGCTAAATTTTATAGTTAATGATAGATATTCGAAAATGGCTATGGTTATGGAGATAAATAATGAAATCAACGTGATTGCCATATCACTAAGAAACATGATGCTCACTGATAGTCGCGATGACATGTTTAAGCAAGAAGAAATAATTCTTAAAGCGCGGAAACAAATTGAAAAAAATATAGCAAAATTACAAGAAAAAGGTATTGTATTACCGAAAGGACAAGAATTGCTGCATCATGTTCTTGATAGTCGAAATAAATATATTGAGGGTTCTAAGAAATTAATAACCTTGATCGAGGAAGGGAAAAAGGATGAATCACGGGAATATTTGACCCACGTATTGCGTCCCATTCTTAGCAATTATCATGCCAGCTTGAATTCATTCGGTACATTTTATGTAGGGTTAATGGATGTAACCGTCCAAGAAGCCGTTGAAAACTACAACAATGTCCGTAACATGATTTTGGAGCTGACATTACTAGCGATAGCTTTGGCGGTGGCAGCAGTTACCATCTTCTGGTTTACGCGCAGTGCTACCCAGCCGTTGAATAAAAAGCTGAACGTATCAAACCCATTGGACAAAGGTGATTTGACTGCAGGGGTCGAGGTGACTTCAAAGGATGAAATCGGCCAATTACTCGCAGCCATGCAAAACATGGTGGGCAAATTGTCGCAGGTTGTTACCGAAGTACGCAGCGCCTCCGACAATCTCTCAAGCGCTTTTGAAGAAGTAAGCGCGATCAACCAATTCGTAAGTCAGGCCACCCGCGAACAAGCAACCAAGGTAGCTACCGAGAGTGGCAAATCGGCGCGGCAGACAGTGTTTTCCATGAAGCAAATAGCAAAAAAAATCGACAACGCTAATGATATCGCCTATCAGACTAATTTGCTGGCATTAAATTCAGCTACTGAAGCAGCACGCGTAGACATTCATGGCATAGGTTTTGCGGCGGCAGAAGTACAGAAGTTGGCAGAACGCAGCCAGGCAACAGCGCAGGTAATCAGCGAGTTGACCTACAGCAGTGTGAAGATGGCGGAAAAGGCCGGCAAACAATTAGACGAAATGATGCCTTCCATTAACAAGACCTCGGATTTGATATAGTAGATTAGCGCAGCATCGGAAGAACAATTTGTGCCCATCCGGTTAGCGCCCAACCATACTAGTGTGATAACACATTAATTACGAAATATAATGTCTAGCCATTTTTGTATCTGCATCCTGCCGAGTGAACGTCCACTTAATGCCACATTGCTCCATGTTACGGCGTAACTGCCAAGCATTCACTTCGACGGTGAGCGTGGTGGCACGGTCTGGCAGGCTTCGATCAAGGCACTGGCGGTAAAGAATACCGATTTCGATTTCAGCCATGTTGAGCCAACTGGCATGTTTCGGCGGGTAATGAAAGACTACACGTCGCAGCAGTGCCTTTGCTTCCTTGGCACCGAGCACTTCCTCGAAGCACTTGCGAAAGTGGGTGTTGAGATTATCCATTACCAGATGGATGCGCTGCGCCGTGACATAAACCTGCTTGAGTAGGTGCTGTACGAAAGCCACGAAGTCGGTCTTGGCGCGATGATCGGTGATCACGACCGTCCGCCGCCCTCCTTTTGGTTCGACCGCCACGAACAGGTTGCAAGTACCGGCGCGGACATATTCGTAATCCTGCTTCGCGGGCGAGTTGGGCTGGGTAGGCAAAGGGGGCCGCGTATCCTTGAGCAGTTGCTTGCTCTTCTCGTCCAAACAGACCACGGGCTCTTCCGCCCGGAACGGACGGGCATAAAGATCGAGCAGGTCGTACATTCGCTGCCGGTATTCTTCGGTCAAAGCGCCAATGCACCACATCACCTTGCACCATGGCTTGAGACAGTTTTTTTAGCAGTCGGCGATAGTCTCGCGGCTGATTAGACCAATATCCGTCTGCCTCTGCGCTGCCTGCTTCAGCAACTCGAGCGTCCAGCGCTTGGCACCTTCCGGCGGCTCCGAGCAGACCAGAGCGGTAATCTTTGCCTCGACGTCTGTAGCAAACTGGCGAGGCTTGCCGGGGCGCGCGACATCGCACAGTGCATATTCAGCACCACCCTCCAGATATGCGCTTCGTGTCCGCCAGATGGCGGTTCGTCCGACACCGAGAAGCGCCATGATCTGTGCTTCGGGGATCCCGCGATCAAGGGCGGATAAAATATGTGCCCGATTGACTTCTCGGGCATAATGCAAACCCTTTGCGCCATATGACGCGATCAACTCCCGGTCCTCGTCGGTAAGTTACAGTTCAGTCTGTCGCATGGCGGGCTCCTCATCATGAAGTGAGTATGCAACAGTATAATATATGTTTCGTTATTTATGTGTTTATATACTAGTGTAATGCTGCAGTATTGTTGAAATTCTTTTGAAATCATTTGTTCAGCATTTATTGCATGAAGTGATGAAATTTAGAGCTCAAACCGATTTTTTTCGCTGTTACGTTTACAATATCTTGCAAAGAGCTTCATCTGTGACCAGTTGTATAAGTTCCAATTAGCGTGTAACACTACACTAAATATAGTGGGTCAATTCTTTCAGAAGCTCGGCATAGGTCGGCGCAGTGACGTCGGCGGCGATGCCAAGCTAAAATAAGGAGCGAAAGGCGTTGAAGGGGTAGTAAAGGAAGATGAATTTGTTGAGATACGCTTGCAGATGTCGGAGGATTACGCCTGAAATCGGAAAATTGCAACGAGACGATGAAATTGCAAGAACAGGATGTTGTACAACATTCAGGATGCGGCAATGCAAGGAGCGATTGTAGAGGAACGAGGCGAATCATCATTCCCGAATTAAGATAGTATGGTTTTTTAATGCGACGAAAAGTAGACAATATTTATGACAGCGCAAACCCCGTTGCAACGCATTCAGCATCTGATCAACCTAGAACGTAAGGACGTAGGCACACTGATAGCTTATGGTGTCGGCATTGGTTTATTGTCACTGGCGATGCCGATCACGGTACAGGTATTGGTCAATATCATTGCTTTTGGTGCGCTATTGCAGCCATTAGTGGTGTTGACACTGGTGTTGCTGGTGTTGCTTACTTTTAGTAATATCCTGATCGCGTTTCAGTTTTATGTGGTGGAAATGCTGCAACGCCGCTTGTTTGTGCGTATGTTTGTCGATGCGGCTTTGCGTCTGCAACAATCCAGCATCGCCATTCACGATGATCACTATGTCCCTAGGTTAGCCAACTATTTTTTCGATGTGATCATCTTGAATAAAACTGCGACGTCATTATTAATGGAAGCCTTGGGATATGTGCTACAAACCTTGATCGGTATGGCGCTGCTGGCGTTTTATCATCCCCTGCTGCTGGCCTTTGATCTGCTTTTAATCACAATGCTGGCGCTGATCCTTTTCGTAATGAGTAAAAACGGCGTGACGACGGCCATTGCGCGATCGGATGCCAAATATGCTGCAGTGGGCTGGCTGGAAAATATCGCTATCAATTCTCTGCTAGGCAAATCAGCCAGCGATCGTGCATTTTTAAATACGCAAACCGAACGTTTCGCCCATGACTACCTGGAGGCGTCTGTCCTGCATTTCCGGATATTGGCCCGGCAAAACCTTAGCGCCTTAATGCTACATGCACTTGCCAGCACATTGCTGCTGGGTATGGGCGGCTGGATGGTTATAGAACGCCAGCTCAGTCTGGGACAATTGATTGCCGCCGAACTGGTGGTTAGCGCCATGATTTACGGCTTGCTCCGTTTGGGTAAAATTCTGGAGAACTACTACGAACTACTGACCAGTGTCCATAAGCTGGGGTATTTGCAGGATTTGCAACCAGAAAGCAATAAGGGCGAAACACCGAAAACTACTGACAGGCCGTATCAGGTCGATATTTACTGTGCCTCCCTGCCGGAAAGCCCAGACCTTGATATGTTGCGCGGCCTTGATTTGCATCTCGCTCCGGGTGATAAGCTGGTGATTAGTGATGGTGCCAACCGGGGCAGCCTACTGGACTTGCTGTTTGGTCTACGCGCACCCAGCAGTGGCTATGTTTGCTTGGATAATTATGACTTGCGTGACCTCAATTTGAGCGTGTTACGTGACAATATCAGCCTGGTACATGACACCGAAATTGTAGAAGTCAGCATACTGGAAAATCTGTGTTTAGGTCGTGAATTTGAAATTCTACCCCTGCAGCAGGTGCTGGTGCAAGTCGGCCTTTTTAATAACATTGCCGCCTTGCCGGCCGGTTTGAATAGC
>JBKJQT010000043.1:0-7028 GCA_046593855.1 Candidatus Nitrotoga sp.
TTTTGAATGCCAGCCAGAATTCTTTACCATCAGATACGGTAAAGTCCAGCAGCCACGCAGATTTAAGGTCTGTGGTTTGTGCCACTGGAATCACTCCCATTTCCGCCCAAGCTGCCATGCTGTGCGTTTCTTTGATATTTAATGCAGCCTTTTCGTTTAATTTGGCACGAACCGCCACGGGTTCGCCACTTTGCCAGCCAAATTGTTTGAAATAATTTGCCACGCTCCCGATGGAGTCCTCCGGGTCATTGAATAAATTGATTTCTCCATCGTTGTTAAAATCCACTGCATGTTTGCGGTAACTGCTCGGCATGAATTGTGGGATACCCACTGCACCGGCATAGGAGCCTTGTATTTTGAATGGTTCGAATTTTTGTTCGCGTGCCAGCAACAGATATTGCTCTAATTCGTTGCGGAAAAAATCGGCACGACGCGGATAGTCAAAGGCTAGGGTAGTCAGTGTATCCAATACATTGAACTTGCCTGTGTTGTGACCATAATTGGTTTCCACACCAATCACCGCGACGATTATTTCCTGAGGTACGCCATATTCTTTTTCCGCACGTTGCAGTGCACTTATATGATTTTGCCAAAACTTTAGCCCATTACTTATGTGCTTATTGTTGGTGAAAGCGGCACGGTATTGTGGCCAGGGTTTGATAGTAGCTGGTGCGGAAATGAGATTGATAACCGCTTGACGGTATTGTGCGCGTTGAAATATATGCTCCAGTTCGTCACGATTGAACTGGTGTTTTATCACCATTTCGTCAATGAATTGTGGGAGGCCGGGTAATTCCAACGCGCTCACAGTCGGACTAGAAAGCAGTAGCAGAGCGAAACAAAGCCAAGTTATCATATCGACTGAATTCTCCCCTGTCTGTAATAATAAAATTGGCTGAAGATAGTGGAGTCCAATGGGTAAAGCATTTCACCTCCTGTATCAAGCATTTTATGAAATGTTGGACTCCATTTTCCTGGCTCGTAAGTAAAAAAAGGAGTCCAATGGAATTAGGGCTGATTTATGCAGAACAAATCAAGTGCCACAAATCTAGACAATTTATTTGCCCGCTATCTGTTTGTATTTTACCCTCGACAAAGGGATGCACCACTGTTAAATTTCGCTCCCTGATTGTATTGGACTGGAGAATTTTATTTTTATGGAAAAACCAACACAGCATCACCGCCTACTTATTCTTGGCTCAGGCCCTGCTGGATATTCTGCCGCCGTCTATGCTGCGCGTGCCAACCTTAAGCCCATGTTGATAACCGGCCTGGCGCAAGGTGGCCAACTGATGACTACCACTGATGTAGACAATTGGCCCGCCGATGTGATGGGTGTGCAAGGCCCCGAACTGATGACACGATTCCAGCAACATGCAGAACGCTTTGATACACAGATTATTTTTGACCATATTCATACCGTCAAGCTGCAACAAAAACCATTCACTTTGATTGGCGATGCGGGTAGCTACACTTGTGATGCACTTATTATCGCTACGGGTGCTTCGGCACAGTATCTTGGTTTGCCTTCTGAAGAAAAATTTATGGGCAAGGGTGTGTCAGCTTGTGCCACTTGTGATGGATTCTTTTATCGCGGGCAGGATGTGGCAGTAATAGGGGGCGGCAACACTGCAGTGGAAGAAGCGCTGTATCTTTCTAACATTGCACGCCATGTCATGCTCGTGCATAGACGTGATAGCTTCCGCGCTGAACGCATTACAGTGGATCACTTGATGAAGCAGGTGGAGCAAGGCAAGATTACTCTGCAACTGAATCAAGTATTAGACGAAGTGTTAGGCGACGACAGCGGCGTCACTGGTATGCGTCTCAAACATATGCAAACCGGTAACACGCAAAACATCTTGCTGGCCGGTGTATTCATCGCTATCGGCCATAAACCTAATACTGACATTTTCACGGGGCAGTTAGAAATGGAAAATGGCTACATAATCACGCGTGGGGGGCTGAATGGAAATGCTACAGCCACTAGCATTTCCGGCGTATTTGCGGCTGGAGATGTACAGGATTATATTTATCGCCAAGCGGTAACCAGTGCAGCTACTGGATGCATGGCAGCGTTGGATGCGGATAAATATTTAAGCGCACTGAGTCATTGAAGGAGCAATGAAAAAAAAGAAAGATCAGCCGGCATCTATTAATGCCGAGTTATTTCAACAGGCACTGGATGGTGTTATTCCGTTGCCGCCATCCAACCGCATCTCCTTAGCTCAACCATTACGTCGCGTACCGCCACGTGGCACTGTAATTTCTACCCACTTAATTGAGGACACATTTTCCGACAATGATGCTGGGGGTGATGTTCCGACCGAGTTTCTGCGTTCTGGTATGTCGCGCATGACCCTGCGTAAGTTGCGGCGTGGGCGATGGCCGATGCAGGATACCCTGGATTTACATGGTTTCCATAATGATGCGGCACGCAAGTTATTGCTTGAATTCTTGCGCGATGCGGTGCAGCATAGTTTGCGCTTTGTGTGCGTGATACACGGCAAAGGATGGCAAGCAGGTGGTAAGGAGGGTGTACTGAAAAGCCGTGTGCGCCATTGGTTGTCACAATATTCCGAAGTGCTGGCATTTTGCGAGGCGCCGCTAAATGCGGGTGGTAGCGGCGCGGTTTGGGTATTGCTTAGGGCAGGTGGCCAAAGCAGCGACATTGTTGGGTAATAAATGAGAGCCGGCAGAATGCTGATTTAAAAAAACAAATCAGATATGACGGGGGGATTTTGAACATACTTTTGTACTATTCGCTGACTGTCGCTGTAATGCGAGCCATATTCAGATTACTGTCTCTGTGCCTCATTTTGCCGGGACTCCCAATAAATATGTCCTGGGCCGATAGCCTGCAACTCGATAAGCTGCGCCTTCCGTCTGGTTTTAAAATTGAATTGCTGACCGACGCCGTACCGAATGCGCGTCAGATGGCTTTGGGTCGATACGCGAACGGTCGGGGTGTACTTTATGTAGGTAGTATGGCTGCCGGAAACGTCTACGCAGTTGAACTGAAACAGGATCGAGCTACTGCAGTGCACATTATTGCATCAGGTCTTACGAAGCCCGTAGGCGTGGCTTATCAAGAGGGCCAGTTATATGTATCCGCCATATCTCGAATTCTTCGTTTGGATGGAATTGATGATCGATTAACCAATCCGCCCAAACCCATTGTGGTCACTGATCGTCTTCCCATCGAAGCTCATCACGGCTGGAAGTTCATCGCCTTCGGTCCTGATGGCTGGTTGTACGTGCCAGTTGGCGCACCTTGCAATATCTGTAATCCAGACGAACGCTTCGCCAATATCCAGCGGATGAAACCTGATGGTAGCGCGATGGAAGTTGTGGCACGTGGCGTACGGAACTCAGTCGGTTTTGACTGGAGTCCGATCGATAGTTCGCTATGGTTCACCGATAATGGGCGGGACATGCTAGGAGATGATCTACCAAGCGACGAACTCAATCACGTCTTAAAACCCGGCCAACATTTTGGTTATCCATACTGTCATCAAGGCGATACGCCAGACCCGGAATTTGGGGCTCAGCGAAAATGTGAAGAGTTTGTGACGCCGGTAGTTAAGCTTGGAGCACACGTCGCATCACTTGGAATGAGGTTTTATACTGGAAAGCAATTTCCGAATGCATATCGGAATAACGTGTTCATTGCTGAACACGGTTCATGGAACAGAAGCCAAAAAGTTGGCTACCAGATTGTCAGGGTGATGTTTGATAGCCAGGGTGGAGTCGCTCGTCATGAACCCTTCATTAGTGGCTGGTTGCAAAAAGATGCCAGCGGCAAAGAATCGGTTTGGGGTCGCCCTGCCGACGTATTTGTCATGCCTGACGGTTCGCTACTTATTAGTGACGACCTTGCAGGGGCAATTTACCGTGTAAAGTATACGCTTTGAATTATGCATTGTTGCGCGCTGCAAGAGCCTTAATACGCTGTTGTGATTGATTTTTTGAATCGGCAAAATTGAACGCGATCTGATCAAGAAACTTTACGACATGCTATTTCAAGGAACTCAACTTCAAGAGGGCAACATGAGTGTTGGTTGAGCTGATGTGCTGGTAGTCAATGGATTATTGGGACATCTGTAATAAATGGGATTCAGAAATTTGTGATGTGATATATAGATGGACTTTGGTTGCTCTGCATTTTTAAGAGGTTGTACGTTTTTTTGAAATAGATATCTATTATTTATTGTCTTGACTGAGGGTGCCACTTTACATAGACTGCGGCGGCTTTGAGAGTCTTGTTGCTATCAGTAAAACTGTTCATCTTATATTTTTATGCTTTAAATTATCAAACAGGAAAAAGATTATGCCCGCCATCGAAGTTAATGAAAAAACCTATGAAACCGACAAGGAAGGTTATCTCGTCAATTTTGACGACTGGAATATGGACATCGCGAAATTTATTGCACAAGCCGAAGAATTGGAAATGACCGATAATCACTGGGAAATTATCAAATTCTTGCGCGCGTACTATAAACAACATCAAAGTACACCCAATATTCGTGAAGTAACCCAAGCAGTCAGCGAGGAGTTAAGCGAAGAAAAAGGTAAGAGCCCATATCTGTATGATCTGTTCCCTTCAGGTCCGGCGGAGCAAGGATGTAAGATCGCGGGATTACCCAAGCTTTTTGTGGATCCCAATGCACATACAGTCATTTAACCCGGATTGTCCATTAGGAATTTTGCGGAGCTGCGTTGTCGAAGTTCCAGACCTTAGCCGTATCGTCTTTGTATCCGGCACTGAAGCTGCGAGGCTCGACCAAGAAATTTCATGAACGTTAGCCTGTCTTTTACTTGAAATTCCAGCTTTTCATCCGTTAAATTGTAGAGCCGCTGCAATACCAGCCTCTTGAACAGCAGCACCCGGTCTATCCGTTTTCGTCACGCCGCGCTCTTGCGGGGCTTCCCAGCTATCGTAAACAAGGTGGAACGAAATAACACCCAATCGATCACTCGGTTCAATTCAATTAGTGGGTCGCGCAACTTACTCAGCTGAGCGTACCGGCTGTCCAAGTTGAAAAAGCTGCTTTGCATGTTTGCCTACCCTGTCTGTATTTATCCTTAGCATAATCGTAAAACACAGCAAATTCGATTACAGAGACAGTGAATTTTTAGAGGTGCCCTTTAGCTTGAACCTTCACGACAGGGTGAACCTTGATAGTGGAAGTTGATTTCAATGCTGGTTCTTGACACCACCCTATCCCGATGAATTTAGATCCATGAGTTATACCCTCGATGTGTATTCGTACTCGGCATGCCTCCAGATAGCGTCCTCCGGCTCACCCAATTGGTGCACTGCATATTGGCAGACGTATAAAATTGGTGCATGGAAAAATTCTTTTGTTTCTATAAAGTATATCAATATGTTGTTTTTACTAACTTAATTATATTGGCACGGAAACTGCTCCGAATAAATTGAGGATTCCTTTATAGCTCTCAATTTTTGAAAAAGAAGGGTATGTATAACTAAAGGATTCATTTTTGTTCTGGGTGCTCAGTTTATTCTTTAACTAGTAGTTGCCGATAAATTCGCGTATTTATGGCATTGAAGTCGGAGGGATCAATGCGGGAGTTACTTACAACACAAATAACCCAGGCAATAAATTCGATGGCCCTGCTACTCTCTTTCTGATTCAGCAATTTTAGGATAGGGGCAAAACCTGGTCTTCTCAAACATAGCGCTTACAGTGAAATGATGATTTTCCTCATAAGGGAAATGTTGTTGGACTATCCATAGGGAATTTTGATTGTTGTGATTTACGTACCCATACAAATGAGGAGTGATAATTATGAAAATGGTTACCGCAATCATCAAGCCGTTCAAACTCGATGAAGTGCGTGAGGCTCTGACTGCGATTGGTGTGCTGGGTATCACTGCTACGGAAGTGAAAGGTTTTGGCCGGCAAAAAGGTCATACCGAGCTATATCGCGGTGCGGAATACGTGGTGGACTTTCTGCCCAAGGTCAAGTTGGAAGTCGCTATAAAAAAGGACATGTTAGAGCTGGTGCTCGAAACCATCGAAAAATCTGTACACACCGGTAATATTGGTGACGGCAAGATATTCGTCCACAACTTTGAACAAAGCATTCGCATTCGCACCGGCGAATTTGGCGCAGAAGCTTTATAAGGAGAATGACATGAAAAAACTATTTGTGCTTTGTGCGTTGCTGGGCATGTTGAATGGTCCGGTACTTCCGGCATTTGCAGAGGAGATCGCTCCTGCGGCAGCATCAACTACAGCCACAGTCCAGGCAGCTACGGCAACTGACACGGTTAAGCCCGCCCAAGCGGCAGACACACACGCTGCCGCGCCCACGCCCAACAAGGGTGATACGGCGTGGATGCTGACGGCCACCCTGCTGGTCATCATGATGTCCATCCCCGGCCTTGCGCTATTTTACGGCGGCCTGGTGCGCAGCAAGAACATGTTGTCCATCCTGATGCAAGTGTTCGCTATTTTCGCGCTGATCATCGTGCTGTGGGCCATTTATGGCTATTCGCTGGCGTTCACGCAGGGCAATGCATTTATCGGCGGATTTGACAGGCTGTTTTTGAAGGGGATCTTTGATCCCGTTACCGGCAGTGTCGCCAATGCGGCAACCTTCAGTAAGGGCGTGGTGATTCCTGAATTTGTCTTTGTGGTCTTTCAGGCTACCTTCGCCGCCATCGCTGTTGCATTGATCGTGGGTGCTTTCGCCGAACGGATGAAGTTCTCCGCTGTGCTGTTGTTCTCTGCATTGTGGTTTACTTTCGCGTATTTGCCGATTGCGCACATGGTGTGGTTCTGGATGGGGCCGGATGCTTACACCACTCAGGCAGCGGCTGATACTGCAACGGCAGCTGCAGGATGGCTGTTCCAGAAGGGCGCATTGGACTTTGCAGGCGGCACTGTGGTGCATATTAACGCGGCTGTTGCGGGTTTGGTCGGTGCATTCATGGTTGGTAAGCGCATCGGCTACGGCAAGGAACCAATGGCACCGCACAACATGGTCATGACTATGAT
>JBKJQT010000122.1:0-2692 GCA_046593855.1 Candidatus Nitrotoga sp.
GGCGAAATCGTTGCCAGACAGTATGTGTTTATCGCTAGGCAAAATATTTAGGCCGATCACCTGATCTACACCTGCGCAAAACTTATCCAACTCTTCTGCGCGTGCGGCTGCTTCTGCCACATCCGGCAATACCACGCCGATATGCAATTGTGCCGCAATTTTTCGTGCCAGTTCGCGAAAATCCATCAATTTAGCTTCACTCATCGCACCGGAGCGATTAACTAACTGTAAGGCCAGCTTAAACGAGGTGAAGGCCAATGGACTATCTGCAATCACTTTCTCCCATTCCCCGCTCGCCGCATTCAAGCCGCACACATGAACGCTCTTACCAAAATCAAAGCGATGTTGCCACAACAATGTTAGCGCATCTGCACCCATCGGGCTTTTAGGGGAAATCACTGCAATGTAATCGGTTTCCTTATTCAACAACACACACACGGCATCCACTGTGTGCCCACGTTGCGGCTCATTGGGCAATATACTAATGGGCACGGCCTGCTCCATCTTCTCGACCAGCAATTCATCTGTCGGCATTTCAACAGATGGGCGATATAGCGCATCCTCATGCCCATGCTTGAACGCCGCACCGAATTTGCGTCGATACTGACGCTGCTGCAACCAATAATAAATATATATTATCAGCACTACGGCAACGCCGATGCCGAGCAAGCTAATTTGTAATTCACTCATAATGGGAAATTAATTTTCTGCATACGCGGCAAATCACGCCGTTACTTTTGAATTATCGCAAGAGAGCCGAGAAATGGCAAAGTTCAATGAACTCGACTGATTTAGTTTGAATTATATTCCCCGCCCAGTGCATCCATAAGATCAGCCAACAGATGCGGTAGTTCACCAGTCATAATTGCAAAATCAGTGTCAAATACATCGTCTACTTCACTAGAATCAATTTGTTCCTTGATAAATTCAAGTGGAACAATGCGTTTCAGCTGCATGTTTTCATACAAAGTAAATGAAATTTTGTCTCTCCATGTCATCGCAAGCCTTGTTGCTTTTTTGCCTTCTTTAACATGCCTGATAATTTCTGCTGAATCGAGAGCGTGACGTACATAACGCACCGTCGCTTTTTCATCACCCGTGCCGCACAGCTCACAGTCGCGATCAATCGTAAGTGAAGCCGGTACATCATCTCCTGCAAGCCATTCGGTCATGACTGAAGTGGGTGAATTTCCGGTTTTAACCAGTGCAAGTGAACATCCCTCAATTGATTTATGCAACAACTCGATCAACTCATCGGCCTTTGCCGCATTGGAAGTATCGATGACAAACCAGCCATTGACTGGATCAATCCATGCATAGTTCTTGCGACGGAGTGCGAATGCACGTGGCAGAAGTTCATCGGTGACGAACTCCTTTATTTCTTTCATTTGCTTGCGGCCCGGCTTGTACCCTTGCTGCTCTTCAATTTCAGCAGCACGCAATTTTGCAAATTGATTGATAACGGAAACGGGGAGCAATTTTTTCTCCACACCCAGAGCGATTAGCATTTGCTGCCCCAGAGTATGCACTAAAGGCTCATTTTCGGTTTTGGGAGAAACCCAGCCACGACTTTGCATTTCCATGCTGAGACAACTATGTAGAGTATGTTTTGAAAGCGCTGCTTCAAGTTCAGCAGGTGAGGTATTCCAGTGGGTGATGCGATATATCTGTAAGTTCTTGAACCACATATTTAGCACTCAAATTTTCAATTATACTAAATAAATCCCCCCATATTTAAACGCCATGATAATTTATGAATTATCAATTCAGTGGGTCTTTGAGATGGAGCGGATCGCTTTAGCCAATTGCAAATGCGCTTGTTTGCGGGCTCTTTCGGATTTTATTGTCAATGCTTTTTGCACCAATGCGCAAAAAGTAATCAAATCCTGCCGGGGATAATCATCCTGCACGCCATTGTCCTGGAAAAATTCGGCAATCCAATGTGCATTCAATTCAGCTTTTCCCGCCTCCTGCAAATATTCCGTTGCAGCCATTTCGACATACTCACTCAATTTGCGCATTTCTCTCCCGAACCCCAGCGGGGGTCTGTCAGTAATTACTCATGAAACTCGAAGCAGGTGGATACTGAAAAATTTATTAGTATCTGTCCAGCACATCTCCGAATGCCAACCCGCACTTTTCGCCAGATCCTGAAATTCATCAGGCCGATATTTATAGGAATTTTCTGTCTGAATAGATTCTCCCGCGCCTATCCAGAATTCCTCTCCTGATATACGGATAACTTGATCAAATCGGCTAACCAGGTGCATTTCAACGCGCCCTAACACAGGGTTGTAAAAGGCATAATGAGTGAATCCATCCGGTTCAATCTCGGCCCCAAGTTCTCGCTTCATTCGTGCAAGTAAATTAAGATTAAAAGCCTTGGTCAAACCTGCCTTATCGTTATAGGCGGCATTGAGAACCGCCGGATCTTTTTTGCAATCTACACCTATCAGCATCGAGCCATTGGGTCCGATTAATTTGGCTGCTTTGCGCAAGAGATGTTGGGCTTCTTCAGGTGTGTAATTGCCGATAGTAGAACCGGGAAAGAAAATGACGGGACGCAAATCACAGGATATGGGCAAAGGCAGAGCTTGTAGTTGAGTGTAATCCGCACACACGGCTAATATTTTGATGTTAGGGTACTGCGCGATCAAGCGTGCCTCAGTTTGTTCTAACTGCGGCTTGCAAA
>JBKJQT010000174.1:0-5683 GCA_046593855.1 Candidatus Nitrotoga sp.
ATCTTCCAGGCGGGCACAGGTTAGCATGCTGGCACCTTGCCGGGCGAGCAATGTGCCGCCGGCGAGGGTCAGGGTAGGCACACCCATCCACAACGCTTCGCAGGTTGTAGTGCCCCCGGGGTAGGGGAATGTGTCCAGAATGATATCCACATTAGCATATGCCGCGAGATAATCCTCTCTGGGCACATGTCCTTCCATTATTACCCGCTCTGACATTATCCCGGCTTGAGCGAACCGATGTTGCAGAGATTCGCGCGCGGCTGAGCAATTCATCTG
Organism: Candidatus Nitrotoga sp.; assembly: GCA_046593855.1. GTDB lineage: Bacteria > Pseudomonadota > Gammaproteobacteria > Burkholderiales > Gallionellaceae > Nitrotoga. Next base: position 277 of record JBKJQT010000174.1, read on the forward strand.
ACTGCTTTGCAGCCGCAGTCGAGCTTCTGGTAAAGCAAGGAAAATTCGTCCCCATGCAGCCAGCACAGTGTCATTCACCTTGGTAAGATTTTGGAAACAACCAAAAGTGATATAGCCATTCTGCACTGCCGGCAAGGGAGTTAATTCCAGCCCTGTTCTATACGCAGGTGAGGTGAAGCAAAGCCGGGTTTCTGGCAGATACCACACTGTTTCAGTAAAGTGCTCCCGGTGGGTTTCCGGCACCGATACCGGATCTGCCAGCAGATAATCTATCGTCGACAACCCGGTGGTAGCGAAATAGCCCAACCAACTTACTTGCACCGGAGCAGGCTTCAGTGCAAACATCGGCAAACGATTGCTGGCAGTATGCCCCGTCAGATCAATGAGAATATGAATCCCATCATCGTGAATCTTCCGGGCCGCGTCTTCATCGCTCAGACCCACAATAATATTCCAGGCAACAAAACAAGGCCGGATGCGAGCGGTGAGTTCGTCCTCTTGGGGAGACGTCGAATATGCAACCAGTTCTACTCGAGCAGGGTTCAAATTCGCGAGAATGCCCTCCAGGAAAAAACCCACTGGATGCATTCTAAAATCTCCAGAAACCAGACCAATCCGCAGAGGCCGCATTCCTCGTTCCGCTTTATTTTCTGGATAAACAGACCAACTTGTATAAGGTTGGACCTTTGCCATCATTAGATTGCCATACTGACGTGCTTCAGTAAGATAGGTATCAGGCAAGCACTTGGAATAAAAACTCAGGGTAAAAAGGAGGTTGCTATGAGCCTTGGGATAAACCGGCCTGAGCGCGAGTGCTTTGCGGTAGCTATCGACCGCCTCATCCAATTTACCTTGTTCCTGTAGCGCAAGTCCTAGGTTGTTGTAAGCTTCGGCATAATCCGGTTTAATTGAAAGCGCTTTGTTGTAGCGGGCAATCGCCTCGTCCGTTTTACCTTGTTTCTGAAGCGCAAGCCCGAGGTTGCTGTACGCTTCGGCAAAATCCGACTTGAACGCGAGCGCTCTCTGGAAGCTCTCAACCGCTGCTTCCAATTTGCCTTGATCTTTAAGCGCGTTCCCCAAATTGTTGTGCGCTTCGGCAAAATCCGGTTTGATCAAGAGCGACTGGTGGAAGCTCACAACCGCCGCCTCCAGTTTGCCCAGTGCCATGAGCGCATTCCCCAAGTTGTTATGCGCATCAACAAAATCCGGCATGAGCGAAACTGCCTTCCGGTAACTCCCGACTGCTGCATCCAGCTTGTTTTGTGCCTTGAGAGCAGTTCCCAAGTTGTTGTATGCTTCAGCATAATCCGGCTTGAGCAAAAGTGCTTGGCCGTAGCAGGCTATCGCTTCTTCCAGCTGGCCTTGATCCTTGAGCGCATTCCCCAGATTGCTGTGCGTCTCGGCAAAATCGGGCTTCAATGCGAGTGACCGACTGAAGCTCTCAATCGCCGCTTCCAAATTGCCTTGTTCCTTAAGGGCATTCCCCAAGTTGTTGTGCACTTCGGCAAAATCCGGCTTGATCGAAAGCGCTTGGCGGTAATTGAGGATTGCTTCCTCCAGCTGACCTTGATCCTTGAACACATTCCCCAAGTTAATGTAATAAATTGGATTGGATGGATTTACACTGATAGCCTTGCTAATAAGTCCAACAGCAATCCCGTTCTTTCCCCCCTGACGGGCTATCAGCCCTAATAAATGCAGTGCATCCGGATGGTTTGGCGCTACCTGGAGTATTTGCTGATAAATAGCTTCTGCCTGAGACAAACGCCCAGCTTGATGGTGTTCCCGGGCGATCTGGAGGACTTGGGGGATTGATAAATCTGATGAGCGCGTTTTTGCCATAGAAACTTCACCGTTTGGCTGGCAGCAATGCTTATATTTCTTACCGCTCCCACAAGGACAAGGATCATTCCGGCCGATTTTATTCATTTAAAATATCGTTTAAGTATTTTAGTTGGGGTTAACTTAAAATACCCCGTCTAACTTGAATTTGAGTTTTTACAGATGGCCGTTATATTATCATGCAGACCATTTATACCTGATTGATCAATGACTACACCACGCTTTTATTCCCCCCCGCCACTGCATGCAAACACTAAATTCGAGCTGCCAGAAGCTGCCGCACATCACGCCAGTCGAGTCTTGCGCCTGCGCGTTAATGATGAAGTTCGAGTATTTGATGGTGTAGGCAATGAACTTCATGGCCGCATTTGCGAAATCGAAGGCAAAAAAGTAGTGCTAGAGAAACTGCAAGTTTGCACGGTCAATCGTGAGTCTCCATTAAACATCGTACTGGTGCAGGCGCTGTGTAGTAGCGAAAAAATGGACTGGGTAATACAAAAGGCCACTGAACTCGGTGCTACCGAAATACAGCCAGTACAGACCCAACGTAGCATGGTAAAGCTAGCAGGAGAACGCGCTGAAAAGCGCACCCAACATTGGTATGGCATTACCATTGCGGCATCTGAGCAATGTGGCAGAAATATGTTGCCTAAGGTTCATGCTCCGCTGGAATTTAGCTCTTGGATTGCCACTATATGCGATGCGCCGAGCAGCAAATTTATCCTGTTGCCAGAAGCCGTGACAACATTACATGAGCAGCCGAAACCGCCAGGGAAAGCGACCCTACTGATTGGGCCGGAAGGTGGTTTCAGTGCGGACGAAGTCCAAATTGCTCAGCAAGCTGGTTTCATTTCTATCCGTTTAGGGGCACGCTTGCTACGTACCGAGACGGCTGCTATCGCGGGCATAGCTACTTTGCAAACTTTGTGGGGGGATTTTATTTAGGCAAACTATCAACGGGTATCATTAATTTTGTCTGAACGGTCATATGGCAGGAAATAACGCAACTTTTAAAATAATAGACATCACCATAGCAAAGAGGGCATCCTCATTTTATTTAATTGGCCAGCTGGCCGACATAAACCTGAAGGCTTATTCTGGGCAAACATGGATTTACCCGTTGGTTCCGAACATCATACGTCTTGCTACGAATTTTTTCGCGCCCGGTAGGCAGTCCAGTACCGTAAGTGCAGCCGCGCGTCCTGATTTAAGCAGCAACAAATCATTTGAGAAAAGACGCACCAGGCCATCGGTGAAATGTATGCCGGCCTGGCGATCAAATTGACGTAGTTTGCGATAGTTGGTAAGCATGGCATTTGAACCGAGTGTCTCAGGTTCGCAGTTGAGAATTTCTTGCGCCAGTTCCCACGCGTCGCGCAGCCCCATGTTGAAACCTTGCCCGGCCACGGGATGCAACGTCTGTGCAGCATTGCCGATCAATACTGTGTGTGGCAGCGTGATTTTGGGCGCGCGTTTGAGCCGCAGAGGGAAGCAGGCGCGTTTCCCGATAGTTAAAAATTTCCCTGCTCGATCACCGAAGTGTTGATGTATTTGGGCAAGAAATGCGGCATCATTCCAGTGAAGTATTTCCTGCGCCATTTCATGTGGCGCAGTCCACACCAGTTCATAACCGCCCCTGAACGGCAGCAGGGCCAACGGTCCCTGCATAGTAAAGCGCTCGAACGCAGTCTCCGGTTGCGGATGGGTGCAGGTGACATGGGCAATGACGGCACTTTGACCGTAATCCCGAATTTCCGGCGGTTGGGCGGCTTCCAGCAACCTTCCCCCATCGGCTACCACAGCTAAACGCGCTTCAAGGTGGTGGTCGATCCCCGCATGCTGATAGTTAATGGATGCGCCATTCGATGCGCTTTTTAGGTGCGTAACAACAGCGCCAGTGAGACAAGTTATTTTGCTTCCCTTTAAAGCACTTTGTAATGCGTTTTGCAACGCAGTATAAGGTAGCACATAGCCCAGTTCCGGCACCTTGAGTTCTTTGGCACGTAAAAGGGTGCGGCCGAAAGAATTTTTCTGTGAAACGTGGATGGTTTTGATTAACGAAACTTGCGTAATACCCTTCCATACCCCGAGTTTCTCCAGTAACTGACGGCTGCCACTGGACAACGCCAAGGCACGCGGATCAGCGCTCACGTGTTCCATGTTGCGCGCTTCCAGCATAACAGTCTGCAACCCGCTGTCGCGCAGCGCGAGCATCAACGCGGTGCCAACCGGGCCACCCCCGATTATTGCGATGTCGCAATGTGTATTCATGGCTGTCTCATCAAATCTTCAATAGCCGTTACAGTTTTGGGTACGGCTTCGGTCAGCACTTCGCAGCCCTGTGAGGTGATGGCCACATCATCTTCAATGCGAATACCAATGTTCCAGAATGCTTGCGGCACATCATCTGCCGGACGGATATAACAGCCCGGTTCGATTGTAAGCACCATGCCGGGTTGCAGCGCACGCCAATTATTGTCCAGTTTGTATGCCCCGACATCATGCACATCCATACCGATCCAGTGACCGGTTCGATGCATGTAGAAGCGTTTGTAGCTGCCGCTTTCCAGCACAGCGTCGACGCTGCCATTGCATAGTTTGAGGTCGACAAAGCCTTGCGCCAGCACGCGCACGGCAGCGTCATGCGGTTCATTCCAGTGTGAGCCGGGACATGCGGCTGTAATGGCGGCGGTCTGTGCCGTCAACACCAACTCATATACGTCTTTTTGTGCGCCATTGAAGCGACCATTTACCGGAAAGGTACGAGTGATGTCTGCAGCATAGCCATCGACTTCGCAGGCCGCATCAATCAGCAATAATTCGCCGTCTTGTAATTGTGCATTGTTGCTAATGTAGTGCAATACGCAGGCATTGGCACCGCCGGCAACTATTGAGGTATAGGCAGGCGCTTGCGCACCGTTTTTACGAAATTCATGCAACAACTCTGCCTCGATCTCATATTCCATTTTGCCGGGGCGAGTGGCGCGCATAGCACGGATATGCGCAGCAGCCGAAATGGCCGCGGAGCGTCGCATGATGGCAAGTTCATTACTATCTTTGATTAAACGCATTTCATCAAGCAGCATGCGTATGTCGTGAATCTCATTGGGCGCGGTTATGCCGCTGCGCACCTGTGCCTGCAAACCTGCACGCAGCGCAAGAATGCGGTCGTCCCACGGGGCATGGGCGCCAAGCGGATGGAACAATGCGAGCTGGTTGCCCATCAGTCCGGTGAGCTTTTCATCCAGTTGTGCGATGGGAAATGTAGCGTCGAAGCCAAATTTTTCTTTCGCACCGTCTGGTCCGTGGCGAAAACCATCCCATATTTCGCGCTCCATATCTTTCGCGCGACAGAACAGGATGGACTGAGGGACGGCGCCAGCAATCAGTACGAGTACGGCTTCCGGCTCATCAAAGCCGGTAAGGTAGTGGAAGTGGCTGTCAAAACGATAAGGATAATGCGCGTCTCCATTGCGCAATACTTCCGGTGCGGTAGGAATAACAGCAATCCCACGCTGCATCTGACTAATTAGGCGGCTACGGCGGCTAGCATAAAGAGAGGTAT
>JBKJQT010000250.1:0-8992 GCA_046593855.1 Candidatus Nitrotoga sp.
CTTCATAGCCAGGTGGGGTGGAAACATGGACATTGAAGTCAAACACTTCTGCTGCTTGTAACCAGGTATTGCATACGTTATTGGAATCACCGATCCACGCAACGGTTTTGCCTTGAATGGAGCCGCGCTGCTCGATATAGGTGTAGATATCAGCCAATATCTGACAGGGATGGTATTCATTGGTCAGGCCGTTAATCACCGGCACTCTTGAATTTGCGGCAAAGCGTTCGATAATTTCCTGTTCGAAAGTACGGATCATTACCAGGTCACTCATGCGAGAGATAACTTGTGCCGCGTCTTCTACCGGCTCACCGCGACCCAGTTGCGAATCGCGCGTGTTGAGGTAAATGGCGTTGCCACCAAGTTGTTGCATACCTGCCTCAAACGATAGGCGCGTACGCGTGGAGCTTTTCTCAAAAATCATCACTAAAGTACGATCCACTAGCGGATGATAGAGCTGGTAGGTTTTGAAACGCTGCTTGATGATGCGCGCGCGAGCGAACATGTGTTCGAACTCTGAGCGGGTAAGATCTTTGAATTGTAAAAAATGCTTAATGCTCACGTTATGCGCCTTGAGCCAGGAAATCAATAATAAGCGGGCATAGCTTGTCTAGCAATTGCAGCGCTTCTGCGGAAGTGAACACCATTGCGGGTAGCAACCGGATAACGTTGTCAGCGGTGACGTTGATTAACAGTCCTTGCGCTAAGGCTTGCTTCACCAGTTCCCCGCAGGGCCTGTTTAATTCAATGCCGATAATCAGCCCCTGCCCCCGAATTTCCACCACGCCAGCCACTTTGGCTAGGCGGGTGCGTAATTTCTGTTGTATGAATTCGCCCACCGTGGCGGCATTTGCCACCAGCTGGTCTTGCTCCATTATCGCCAAAGTGGTTAGAACAGCTACACATGCCAATGGGTTGCCGCCGAAAGTGGAGCCATGATTGCCTGGCTTAAAGGTACCCGCGGCCTTGCCAGCCGCTAGGCAGGCACCGACAGGAATACCGGAACCGACACCTTTGGCTAGTGTCATGACGTCCGGAAGAATGCTCGTATGTTGGTGGGCGAACCATTTGCCGGTACGGCCAATACCGCATTGCACTTCATCCAGCATCAACAGCCAGTTGTGTTGGTCACAGATTTTGCGTAGTTGCTCGAGATAATGGATATCCAAGGTGCGAATTCCGCCTTCACCTTGAATGGGTTCGATCAGTACCGCTACGACATCATGGTTGTGTTCGGCGACTTGATGTATGGCATCTAGATCATCATACGGAACGCGCACAAAACCTTTTACGAGTGGCTCGAATCCCGCCTGTACTTTGCGGTTGCCGGTGGCGGATAGTGTGGCTAATGTACGGCCATGGAACGCTTTTTCCATGACGATAATGGCGGGATTATCAATACCTTGTTGATGACCATACAGACGCGCCAACTTGATCGCGGCTTCATTAGCCTCGCAGCCAGAATTGCACAAGAACACCTCTTGCATTTTGGCCAGCGTACATAGCTTGTCGGCTACAGCTTCTTGTTCGTTTATTTGATACAAGTTGGAAACGTGCATCAGTTTGCTGATCTGCTCAGTAAGCGCCGCAGTTAGGCGTGGATGGGCATGTCCCAGCGTGTTAACAGCGATACCGGATAGCGCATCAAGGTAGCGTTTGCCATTACTATCACACAGCCAAACGCCTTCTCCATGTGTGAAAGAGACTGGCAGGCGAGCGTAGGTGTTCATTAAGTGTGACATAGATAGAATGACAAACGGCAGCATCGCCGCCGTATTTAAGTTCAGAAAAACGTCTATATTGAGCTAAATTGCCTCGATTGTGCAAGAGGAAAATTTATATTGCACGTTAATTAATTTAAGGGCATCAGTATTTAAATACATCAATAATATATCAAGGATAATAAATAATATCATTTCAGGGTTATTGTTGAAGGTGTCTCACTGTCTCGAGTTGTAGTGAAATTTTTGTAAACAAAAGAACGGGAGATGATGTTGATAAACTCTATACGTAGCCACACACTGGAGCCCTGGCTGGTTGAGCGAACCCAGATTGTTCTGGTCTGCTTGCCGGGTAAGTGCAATGATTAAATTGCAACTAAGATCTAGTCAAACCCAATATTATTGGCGATTAGCGTGAGCGCGAAGTCAAGGGTGTTCAGCGCTGTAATACTATAATAGTACTTGAGCAATTAAAATTGTTAGCATGTGCAGGGTAGATTGGATGTTCGTCGAAGGCGATGCATATGGTTCATGATTTTGGCGAACCAAAACAGAAAGCCGACAGCATATGCTGTCGGCTTTCTTGGGAGTGCGTGCATTATGCTTAAGCCATTGATTTAATGGCAGCAGATAAACGGCTCTTGTGACGTGCAGCCTTATTTTTGTGAATGATCTTTTTGTCGGCGATGGAATCCACGATACTGGTGGATTCGATGAAAACAGCTTGTGCCACAGCTTTGTCGCCAACGTCAATGGCTTTCGCCACTTTTTTGATTGCAGTACGCAGTTCAGAGCGCAGACTCGTGTTATGTTCGCGCTGTTTGTTCGCTTGCCTTGCGCGTTTTCTAGCTTGTGCAGTGTTTGCCATGGCAACTCCTTGAGAATTTCTTTTACAATAAAAAGCGGATTATACAAAGGCTTGCCAACTTTAGCAATTGTTTGTTTTCTGGATAGAGAGCAAACGAACTGCCCAGACTTGTAGTATATGACTGTCCGGTTTAACTCAGTCTCAGGAGCGGTGAGATGTACCAAGCGAAGTTGCTACAGGTGAGTCAGAAAATGAGATTTGAAGATGGCGATGTAGGTACTACTTGTGAATAATTTTCCTGGGCAAAAAATATTGTAAATATCATAGGAAATTTGACCGGAATGTAGCGTGATTAGGATAAAATGCCGCTGTCTAACAGTGTCGATAATCCATGTCTTCTACTAATTTTGGTGTAACACCTGAAAGCTTGCTCCGTCAAGAAGTGCTCGATCTGCAAGCCTACGCTGTGTCCGACAGCACTGACATGGTTAAACTGGATGCGATGGAGAATCCTTATTCATTGCCACAGTCATTGCGTGAGGAGATCGCCCGTCTGGTGGCGGACGCCGCCATCAACCGATACCCTAACGCCGATGCTCAGGGACTAAAAGCCATCATCCGCGCCGTTACCGGTTTGCCACAGAGTTTGGATATGTTGCTTGGAAATGGGTCGGATGAGATCATCCAATTGTTAGCGCTTGCGGTCGCTAAACCGGATGCTACATTATTGAGCGTCGAGCCATCATTTGTGATGTATAAAATGATTGCGGCTTTCACTGGGATGCAATATGTCGGCGTGCCGCTGACAGAAGATTTTGCTCTGGACTTGCCTGCCATGATGACTGCCATGCAACATCATCAGCCTGCGCTAGTGTTTTTGTCCTATCCAAATAATCCCACGGGAAATCTGTTTGATGCGGAAGCTATTGCTCAAATTATTGAAGCTGCCCCAGGTTTGGTGGTGGTGGATGAAGCCTATTATGCTTTTGCCAATGCTAGTTTTATGCCCATGCTGACGCGTTACCCAAATCTTCTGGTGATGCGCACATTCTCCAAGCTTGGCATGGCTGGTTTGCGTTTGGGCTTTATGGTGGGTAGCAAGGCGTGGCTAGCACAGTTAGAAAAGCTCCGTTTGCCGTATAATGTAAATGTGTTGACGCAACAGGTGGCGGAAAAATTGTTGCAGCATCACGACGTGCTGTTGCGGCAGGCTGGGCAGATCAAACAGGATCGTGCTTGGTTATATGAGCGTCTGGTTGGGGTAGCGGATGTACGACCTTATGTGAGTGCCGCCAATTTCATCTTATTCCGTGTGATGCATGCTGATGAAATTTTTCAGGGACTGAAAAAACGTGGTGTGTTAATCAAGAATTTGAACAAATCCCACCCGCTATTGGTTGATTGTCTACGCGTTACGGTGGGCACTCCGCAGGAGAACGAACAGTTCATCCGGGCATTGCACGAAAGTATTCATCAATTTGTTTAGGCTATCCATTAGGGAAAATTATGCGTAGTGCGCAAGTTACTCGTAACACCCTGGAAACCCAGATCACCATCAAGCTGGATTTAGATGGTAGCGGCAAGGTCAAATTCGATACCGGCTTGCCTTTCCTCGAGCACATGCTTGATCAAGTTGCACGTCATGGCATGATTGATTTGGACATCGTTGCCAAGGGTGATCTTCATATTGATGCGCACCACACTGTCGAGGATATCGGCATCACTCTTGGTCAAGCGTTCAATCAAGCGGTAGAAGACAAAAAGGGGTTGCGTCGTTACGGCCATGCTTATGTTCCCCTAGATGAGGCTCTGTCGCGCGTGGTGCTGGATATTTCCGGCCGCCCCGGTTTGGTATTTAATGTGAATTTCGTGCGTTCTAATATAGGTGAGTTTGATGTGGACTTGGTTCATGAGTTTTTTCAAGGCTTTGTCAATCATGCGCTGGTGACATTGCACATCGACAATTTGGTTGGTAAAAATGCTCACCACCAGGCGGAAACTGTGTTCAAGGCATTCGGTCGTGCTTTGCGCATGGCGCTGGAGGTCGACCCGCGTATGGCGGGCATAATGCCCTCGACAAAGGGTACATTGTAAAGATTCTCAAGGCGCTTCAATAAACAAAGTAATAATTGAGATAATGCGTTCGAGAGAATTGAGCGTTGTATGCTCTGGATTTAGATTTATAAAAAATCACGTACAGCTATGGTAGATATCGCGATAATTGATTACGGCATGGGCAATCTACGCTCGGTCTATCAAGCATTGCGCACCATTGCGCCAACTGCGTCTATCGTGGTGACCGACGACCCACAAGAAGTCGTACAGGCGGCGCGGGTGGTTTTCCCTGGACAAGGTGCGATGCCAGACTGTATTCGCGAACTGGAGGCGCGCGGATTGCGTGCAGCTGTGCTGCATGCAGCGCGGACCAAGCCTTTTCTCGGTATCTGTATCGGTTTGCAAATGCTGTTTGAACACAGTGAGGAAGGCGATATTCCGGGATTGGCCATCTTGCCGGGCAGGGTAGTGCGCTTCGCCAGCAATTTGTGCGATGCGCAAAATAATAAGTTGAAAGTGCCGCATATGGGTTGGAATCAAGTGCAGCATGGCAACCATCCGCTATGGGAAGGCATAGATCAGAACGCGCGTTTTTATTTTGTGCACAGTTACTATGTATGTCCCCAGGATGCGCAGTTTGTGCAGGCCACTAGTTGCTATCCACAACCGTTTGTCTGTGCCGTGGCTCGCGATAATTTATTTGCCGTGCAGTTTCATCCAGAGAAGAGTCAGGGTGCTGGACTGACGTTGCTGAAAAACTTTGTGAATTGGGTACCGGTTTAATTTTTTTATTTTTGTTCACCTTGTTAATAGTGCTGCCATGTTGATTATTCCCGCGATTGATTTAAAAGATGGACATTGCGTACGCCTGCGCCAAGGTGTGATGGAAGACGCCACGGTGTTTTCCGAAGATCCTGCAGCGATGGCGCTACATTGGTTAAAGCAAGGCGCGCGCCGCCTGCACCTGGTTGATCTGAACGGCGCTTTTGCCGGCAAACCTAAGAACGAGGCGGCTGTCCGCAGCATCGTGGAAGCGGTTGGGTTGGATGTGCCAATTCAGTTAGGTGGAGGCATTCGCGATCTAGAAACCATAGAACGTTACCTCGATATTGGAGTAGCTTATGTCATTATAGGCACTGCAGCGGTAAAGACCCCGGGCTTCCTGCATGAAGCCTGTGATGCTTTTCCAGGTCACGTCATGGTAGGACTCGATGCCAATGCTGGCAAGGTGGCGGTGGAGGGCTGGTCTAAAGTGACTGGGCATGATGTTCTTGACTTGGCTAAGCGTTTTGAAGGTTATGGCATTGAAGCTATTATTTACACTGACATCGGGCGTGATGGCATGTTATCCGGCGTAAATATTCCCGCCACTGTGGAACTGGCGCGCGAACTTGCTGTACCAGTCATTGCCAGCGGAGGCATCACCAATCTCGACGATGTGCATGCGCTGTGTGCGGTACAGGACAATGGTATTGTTGGTGCGATCACTGGCCGGGCAATCTATGAAGATACTTTGAACTTTGCTGCGGCCCAAAAGTTGGCGGATAAATTAACTACAAATAGAAACGTGAAGAGTTAAGTGTCGAGGTTTCCATTCTCTCTTCACTCACTTAAATAATATGCTGGCCAAACGTATTATTCCTTGTTTAGACGTAACCGCTGGCCGCGTGGTCAAGGGCATCCACTTTGTTGAGTTGCGCGATGCAGGCGACCCGGTAGAAATCGCGCGCCGATACGACGAGCAAGGCGCAGACGAGTTAACTTTTCTCGACATCACCGCCAGTTCCGATGACCGTGGTATTCTGTTTCGCATCATTGAGCAGGTGGCCGAGCAGGTTTTTATACCTCTCACTGTGGGTGGCGGTGTGCGCCAAGTGGAAGATGTGCGCAACTTGCTTAACGCGGGTGCCGACAAGGTAAGCATTAACACGTCTGCCGTCCTCAACCCGCAACTGGTGGCGGACGCGGCAGGGCGTTATGGCTCGCAATGTATCGTGGTGGCAATAGATGCCAAACAGATTCAGCCTGGTCGTTGGGAGGTGTTCACCCATGGGGGACGTCAGGCTACCGGTATGGATGTGGTGGAATGGGCTAAAAAGATGCAGGCGCTGGGCGCGGGAGAAATCCTGCTTACCAGTATGGATCGTGATGGCAGCAAAATTGGGTATGATTTACAACTTATTCGCACGGTGACGGATGCGCTGGAAATCCCCCTCATTGCCAGCGGTGGCGCGGGCACTCTGCAGCACTTGGTGGACGGTGTGAAGCTGGGCGGTGCGGACGCAGTGTTGGCGGCCAGTATTTTTCATTATGGCGAATACACGATACAACAAGCCAAGCAATATATGGCGCAACAAGGTATTGAGGTTCGGTTATGAGCGACACCTGGTTGAATAAAATAAGCTGGGCGGCGGATGGTTTGGTGCCCGTCATCGCACAGGATGCAAGTACAGGTTGCGTGCTGATGATGGCGTGGATGAACCGTGAGGCGTTTAAGCGTACCGTCCAGTCGGGCGAGGCGACATATTGGTCGCGCTCGCGTAAAAAGCTGTGGCACAAGGGTGAAGAATCCGGCCATATTCAGCGGGTGCAGGAAATCCGCCTTGATTGCGATGGCGATGTGGTTTTGTTGAAAGTGGAGCAGGCTGGCGGAATCGCTTGTCATACCGGGCGAGTCAGTTGTTTTTTTAGTCGTTTTGAAAAAGACAGATGGGTGGAAATCGACCCGGTGCTTAAAGCGCCCGACGAAATTTACCAGAAGAAATCATAAGTAATGAAAAACGATATTCTGCAACAATTGATGGAAACAATAGTGGCGCGCAAAGATGCAGCAGTTGAAAGCTCATATGTAGCCAAACTGTTTAGCAAAGGCGAAGATGCCATCCTGAAAAAAGTCGGTGAAGAAACCATTGAAGTACTGCTGGCCGCTAAAAGCGGTGATAAACAACATTTGGTATACGAAACCGCTGATCTGTGGTTTCATTGTATGGTATTGCTGGCGCATCATGGCTTAAGCGCAAGTGATGTAGTGAAGGAGCTGGCGCAACGAGCAGGGGTTTCCGGGCTTGATGAGAAGGCCGGTCGTAAGGGTGACGACGTCTCTTAGATTTTATTTTTTCATTGCTAGGAAGGAATTTACCGGTATGGCAAGTGTCTACTGGTTTTCTACATCCGGTTATTAGGATGTTGGGGTGAGGTCTAGGAGGTAAGAGTGGATAACTGTATTTTTTGCAAGATAGTTCACGGTGATATCCCTTGCCGAAAGGTGTATGATGACGACGATTTGCTTGCCTTTCACGACATCCAACCGATTGCGCAGGTGCATATCATACTGATCCCCAAGTTGCACTTGGCATCACTGATGGAAGCTAATGACAGTCATACGGCGCTATTGGGAAAAATGTTATTGTTGACGTCTAAATTGGCAAAAGAGCAGGGATTGAACAACGGCTTTCGCACGGTGATAAACACTGGGAAGGGTGGAGGGCAAGAAGTGTTTCACCTGCATATTCATATTATTGGCGGCAATATTCCACCAATGGTGCGGCGGGATTAGCGCCACTTAAACTTTAGGAGAAATAAAGATGGGTTCATTCAGTATCTGGCACTGGTTGATTGTATTGTTAGTTGTTATCCTTATATTTGGCACCAAGAAATTGCGCAATATGGGTAGCGATTTAGGAGGTGCGATGAAGGGCTTTAAGGAGGGTATGCGATCAGAGCCAGAAGTGTCTAAAGATGATATTCACAAGCAAGTGGAACAGGGTGGCCAGACTATCGAAGGCGAAGTTAAAGACAAGAGTCATACCAACGCATAGATTAATTTAGCAGCCATGTTTGACGTCAATTTCTCCGAGATGATGGTGATTGCGGTGGTCGCCTTCATCGTCATTGGTCCTGAACGTCTGCCTAAGGTAGCGCGTACCCTTGGTCATCTGTTGGGCCGTGGGCAACGCTACATCAGTGGTGTTAAGGCCGACATTGCGCGGGATATAGGAATTGAGGAATTGCGTCAGTTGCAAGAAAAGGTGCAAAAGGAATACAAGAGTGCCGAAGAGGCAGTGAATCAGGTCACTCAAACCCTTAACCTGCATGCGCAAGAAGTCACGCAGTCACTCAATCAGCAAGTGGAGCAGGCTAGGGAGAGCATTAATCAACAATCGCAATTGAATTCCGAGGCGCAATCATCCACTGTGCAACAGAGTACTTCGGAGCAGAAAAGTTTCACCAAGGCTAGCGAAAGAGATAAGAGCGCGCCCCTATTGAGTAAACAGGGTGACGGTAATATCGAAGGTTCAGTGCGAGCAAGCGGTGAGAGCTTGGCAGATGAGCTCGAATTTAAAAAGCTTTCATCAGCGTATCAAGAGGCGACACGTAATTTATATGCTCAACAAGAGGCGGCACGCAA
>JBKJQT010000277.1:0-5506 GCA_046593855.1 Candidatus Nitrotoga sp.
GTCCATGGAATCTGGAGCTCGATTACACAAAAGAAATGATGACGAGCCTACTATTCCGTGAGGAGAGCCGTTTTCCCCGCAAGGTATTATTGATTGGCCTCGGTGCCGCCTCACTAACCAAGTTTCTTTATCGCAACCACCCACTGGCCAAACTCACTGTGGTAGAAATCGAACCCTCGGTAGTCGCTGCCGCCCGGCAATTCTTCAAGCTACCGGAAGACCCCAAGCGACTGAAAATAGTGATTGGTGATGGTGCCGAATTTGTCGCCCACAGCGACCAGACCTATGACCTCATACTGGTGGATGGATTTGATGCCCATGCCCGCGCTGGTGCGCTCGACACCTTACCGTTCTATCAGGTTGTACGCGCTCACCTAAGCGAAGAAGGCATCATGGCCGTCAATCTTTTGGGGCACAGCCGTGGCTACAAGAGCAGTGTCGAACGCATCCGCAGCGCCTTTGATGGCCGCGTCCTGGCTTTTCCTTCCTGCGACAGTGGCAACGCCATTGCCTTCGCCGTAGCGGGCGAACCAGTCTGCATATCAATTGATGATTTGAAGGAGCAGGCGGTGATATTAAAAAAAGAAACTGGCCTCAACCTGCTTGCAACGTTGACTCGATTGGAGCAAGCACAGACCTGTAGAGGCGGAATGCTTGAAATATAATCTGGTCTCTTATTTTTTAGCAGCGTGTTCTGCCAGATATAGCCATGTTTCTACTACGGTATCCGGGTTCAACGATACTGCCTCAATACCCTGCTCTACCAACCACTGCGCCAAATCAGGATGATCGGACGGGCCCTGTCCACAAATGCCAATATATTTATTGGCCTTGCGGCAAGCCTGAATCGCCATGCTGAGCAATACTTTCACTGCCGGATTGCGCTCATCGAAAGCCCCCGCTATCAACCCCGATTCACGGTCTATGCCGAGAGTAAGTTGGGTCAGGTCATTTGTACCAATAGAAAAACCATCGAAATATTCCAGAAACTGCTCGGCCAACAAAGCGTTGGAAGGAATTTCGCACATCATTATCAGGCGCAAGCCGTTCTCGCCCCGTCGCAAGCCATTTTTAGCCAGTTCTTTTATCACCATCTCGGCTTCGTCCAGCGTGCGTACGAAGGGAATCATCACCTCTATATTGGTCAGCCCAATTTCATCGCGTACCCGGCGTATGGCACGGCACTCCAGCGCAAAACAATCGCGGAAACTGTCGACAATGTAACGTGACGCACCACGTAAACCGATCATCGGATTCTCTTCATTCGGCTCGTATAAAGTACCGCCGAGCAAGCTGGAATATTCGTTGGATTTGAAATCTGAAAAGCGAACGATCACCGGTTTAGGTGCGAAGGCCGCGCCCAGCATGGCTATACCTTCAACCAATTTCTCAACATAAAAATCTACCGGCGTGGCATAACCTGCGGTCTTTGCCTCCACCTGCTCTTTTAATTCCGCTGACAAATTAGGATAGGCGAGCACCACCTTGGGATGCACGCCTATCATCCGTGTGATGATAAATTCCAGCCGTGCCAGCCCCACGCCAGCATTGGGTAGACGGCTGGACTCAAACGCCAACTCTGGATTTGCCACGTTCAGGCTGA
The DNA here is from genome assembly GCA_046593855.1 of Candidatus Nitrotoga sp. Taxonomy (GTDB): domain Bacteria; phylum Pseudomonadota; class Gammaproteobacteria; order Burkholderiales; family Gallionellaceae; genus Nitrotoga. The sequence continues at coordinate 1,604 of JBKJQT010000277.1, forward strand.
TTTTAATTGGCGGGGTCGGCATTTCATCCAACGCTAAATCCGACACCTCAATGTCGAGCATGCCCTGATACACCTTGCCGACATCTCCCTCAGCACAAGAAACCGTCACCGCATCGCCAGGTTTAAGAATTTGCGTTGCATTGCCGCATCCCACTACCGCCGGAATGCCTAGCTCGCGCGCCACAATGGCCGCATGACAGGTGCGCCCGCCTCGGTTGGTGACAATCGCAGACGCGCGCTTCATTACCGGCTCCCAGTCAGGATTGGTCATATCCGTCACCAGAACGTCGCCTGGCTGTACTTGGTTCATCTTGCTGGCATCTGCAACCAGGCATACCGGGCCGCTGCCAATGCGTTGCCCGACGGCCCGTCCACTGACCAATATTTGAGACTGTTGCTTTAATCGATAACGCCTCAGCTTGCCTTGAATTTCGTGCGCCTGCACCGTCTCTGGCCGTGCTTGCAATATATAAAGCTTGCCATCCAACCCATCCTTGCCCCACTCGATGTCCATCGCGCGACCATAATGCTGCTCAATGATCAGCCCATAACGCGCCAGCTCTTCTACCTCTGCGTCGGTAATGGAGAAGCGCCGCCTCTCACCCGGCGGCACCTCCACTGTGAGAACAGAACGCCCTGTTTCGCGTCCTGCACCGAATATCATTTTTATCGCCTTGCTACCAAGATTACGGCTGATCACTGCAGCTTTGCTTTGCTTTAATGCAGGCTTGTACACATAAAATTCGTCCGGATTGACCGCACCTTGTACTACCGTTTCGCCCAGCCCATATGCGGAAGTGATGAGTACCACCTGCTCAAAACCAGACTCAGTATCCAGCGTAAACATCACGCCGCTTGCGCCTAAATCGCTACGCACCATGCGCTGCATACCTGCCGACAATGCCACATCCTGATGTTTAAATCCCTGATGGACACGGTAGGCAATAGCACGATCGTTATACAGCGAGGCGAATACCTGTTTAATGGCTGACAGAATATGATCCACGCCATTAATATTGAGAAAAGTTTCCTGCTGCCCGGCAAACGAAGCGTCCGGCAAATCTTCCGCCGTAGCAGAAGAACGAATGGCCCAGGAAATATCCACACCTGCTTCGGCCTGCATCTTTCCATAAGCGTCGCGTACTTCACTTTCCAAACGCGGCGGCAAAGGCGTGTCCACAATCCACTGGCGTATCCGGCTACCAACCTCGGCCAGCGCGGTCACATCGGTCACAGCAAGATCGTCGAGCACTGCGCGAATACGTTTTTCCAGATCATTCTGCGCGAGGAAATCACGATAAGCTGCGGCCGTGGTTGCAAAGCCACCCGGCACACGCACCCCGAGATGGGCAAGCTGGCTGATCATCTCTCCAAGCGATGCATTCTTACCGCCCACCCTGGCCACATCGCTCATACGCAATGTCTCAAGCCACACGATGTACTGTTGCTGTTCCATTTTTTTCTCCACTCAACAAACTGGCTACATGATAGTAGAAACAGAAGTTGAATTCTTCTTACGTGAATAACAAGAAAATTTACTTCAAGTCAAGTTAAGGGCGCCTCTAAAAATTCAAGTTTCTAAGCAAGACAAGGCACGAGTAAAAAATTTGAGCGCGGCATATAATTGATATGTAAGCGATAATTTTTTTCGAATAACGCCGTATTGTGACGAAAATTGGATTTTTAGAGGTGCCCATAAATCAACTCAACGAGTCAAAATTTTCAACTGCCCAAAGTTTTTGACAAATTCTTTGCACTAATTTTTGTCTGTCGCCAATGTCGTTTTTCTTAAATTGTGAATGTGCCTTGAAATCTAAAGCCTGAATAATTTCTGATTTTAAAAAATTTGGGTTCTTTGTGTAGTAAGAAGAATTCAATGTCTGGGCATAGGTGTTCTCTTTTATGTAATGCTCTAACTTATCCTCATACTTGTCGCTGCTAAATGATTGGTTTGTTCCCTGTGGTAAAAGTATTAACGCACCAACTGAATTTCTCCAATCACTAAAGTCGGTGCTTTGGTCAAACTCGTCTGCGTGTTCTTTAAATTTGTTTGCCCAGATATGTTCAATTTCAAATTGTCGTCCGTTGGGATGATGGTAGGTTACATAGGTCGTGTCCTTACCCACAAGATTGTCAACATAACTTGAAATTCGTGAAAGCAAATGCTTCACAAATTTTCTGTTCATTCCATGCAATCCGAAATTCAAAACTCCGGCCCAACTTTCTGTTATTTGTTGCACTTCGTTCGAAAGATTTATTGCAAGGTTTGTCAGATCATTATTTCTAATGAGTTTGATAATGTTGAACATTGTGTATTTAATTGTAGCTTGCCCAAACTTGCGATTGTTGATGCTTCGTCTTACAGTAAATGTTTCTATATAACGAGAAACAAAATCAATTTTCTTTTTTATCGTGTCGTTGCCGTCTGAAAAGTTGATTGAAGAAAGCAACAAAGGTTCTTGCAATGATTCAGCAATTCCCCAATGATAAATGTAATTGAGGTGTGGCATTGTGTTGTCGTAAGTCGCTTGTGCTTTGCAAATAGAGATATACCACTTAACGAAAAACGGAAATTGATTTTTGAAGAAGGAATAAAAGTCGTCAGGCGTTGAAAGTTTAAATAAAGTTTTGTGATTATCCTTAAACCAATTATGAAACCTTGAGCCGATTAATTCAAAGTCCTGATTTTCTGAACCTGCTTTTCCAGGTCTTATACTCACTGCATATTTACTTCTGAACCATGCTTGAAAAAAACTTTGGTCTGCGGTTTCGCTTAGCTCATGTAGCTTCTGAATTTCAGATTTCCAAAGATTATTTATTTCTGTTCGCTTCTCTAGGATTGTAATTTTGGAAAGCACATAACCTTTAAGCATTTCAGTAGGAGTGAGGTTTAACCCTCGGTCATTCATGGTTTCAAAAATGGCGTAAGCATTTTCGTCAGAGTGTGCAGTTATTTCTACAATTACTACATTCTCTATAAACCAGTCAATAAAAAAAGGAAGTGCAGCTTCGTTTATCTCTTCTGGAAAATTTTGAGCAATGTCTTCATAGCGTTCTACCATGTTACGAACTGTTTCGTCATCGCTATCTGTTGCTTCATATTCTCCAACTTCAAACAATGCTTTCAAGCATTGTTCTCTTGGTTCGTCCGACATATTAAATGACTTCTCTCCATACTTTTCAGAAAATATTAATTCTTTGATAGCAACTTTTTGTGTGCTGTTAGCTAGCAAGTGGTTTAGATAGATAAGAAATAGAGTGATGGAAGTAATGCGTTGTTGTCCGTCAATGATTGATTTTTTTCCGTTGTCGGCGCTAAACACAACAGGTCCCAAATAATATCTTTGGTAATTTTCAACTTCAAAACGCTTTTCGCCTTCCTTGTATGATTTCAAAAAAGTTGTTGTCAGGTCTTCAACTAACAGTTTGATATGTTTTTCTTGCCAACGATATTCTCGTTGAAAAAAGTCAATGGTAAACTTTTGTTCTTTGAGTAATTTATTGATACTGGTGTCTGTCGCTTCAATTTTATTTTTAGGATTTTGGCTCATGTTTTATTTTAATGTCTATTAAATTATAATCATAAAGGTGCTAATTCTAATTATAAAGCTTAATCACCTCAGTCAATGCCACTCTCATTTCCGCCCGCAACCCCACCGGCCCACACACCTCAACCCCTGCCCCTTGACCCATCAGCCACCAGCGCAATTGCCATGTGTCATTGACGGTTGCCGTGATGCGCACCCAGTCATCCGCTTCCGGTTCTACTTTTTGATCCGCAGAAAGTGGCGTTTCGGCGAGGTGGGCAGCAACCCAATCAGCGCACCGAATTTCCAGTTTTATCGGCTCTCCCTGATTCGCAAAATCCGCTAAGCCACCGGCAATCGCTTTGTCCAGGTTGAA
>JBKJQT010000088.1:0-2544 GCA_046593855.1 Candidatus Nitrotoga sp.
AACATCAAGCGTGTGGCGTTTCTGATTCGCAAAAAACATTGGAACTTCGACAGGGTTATTGCGCCTGCTGCAAGCTGAAGTGAGGAGAAAGACGTGAAACAACGTTGAAAATTAAGATAATCCGAGAAACAGTCGGCTTGTTGCGTGAAAATTTATCGTCACGAAATGTGACGCGCTCCATTCATCAGAAATGTTGGATTTTCAGAGGTGCCCTTTAGTATAGGCCAGCATAAAACTATCGCTGCCGAAAGGGGCAGCTTCTACCAAGTTTTGGTTTTCTTTTACATGAAACAAAAACACCTTCAAATACTCTTTCGATTCCGCAGGCCTGACAGCATCGTGCTCTGCTCCTCACAAGCCCAACAAACATCATAAATAGCTTTAGCCTTTTTGCGCAATTCATTCTTTATTAAAGAAATTAATACAACATCGACTTTCAGCTCTAACTGCTTGTCGCGTAAAGAAAAATCTAATTTTATTGCTTGACCCAGCCTACTTTTTTCAATATAGTGAGCCTGAGTGGGAAAAAGTGGGTTTTTGTGGGTAAGCAAGTACAGGGTTGCGATAATGTTTCAGGGAGCTGCACAACTCAGTCTGGATAGCAAAGGTAGGCTCGCGATACCGGCTCGGCATCGAGATATCTTGCTTGCTCATTTCGCCAGTCAGTTAGTACTAACTGCTGATGCCGATGGTTGCTTGCTGTGTTACCCGCAACCCGAATGGCAACCGATACGCGACAAACTGCTTAAATTATCATCTCTTAATCCGCGCATACGTGCGCTACAACGCCGCCTGATTGGTTACGCCGAAGATGTTGAAATGGATGCAGCGGGACGCATACTAATTTCTCCTGCCTTGCGTGGCTTCGCAATGTTGGATAAGCGCGTAATGTTGATTGGCCAAGGCAATAAACTCGAATTGTGGGATGAGGCAAAATGGACAGCGCAGCAAGAAATGGCGTTGTCGTTTGCCTATGGCGATCTTCCCCCGGAACTGGAGGGATTCACATTGTGAGTGGTTGCTTATCTCACACACCCACATTGCTGCATAAAACAGTTTTATTGCACGAAGCCATTGAGGCGTTGCAGATAAAACCGGATGGTATCTATGTAGACGGCACGTTCGGCCGAGGGGGACACAGTCAGCTGATAATGCAAAAGTTGGGCGCGATGGGTCGTTTAATTGCGTTGGATAAGGACCCTGCGGCAGTAGCCGCAGCACGGATAATTACTGATCCACGTTTTGTCATGGTGCACAGCGGATTCGCACACTTGGCCAAGTTGTTGGACAGACTGGCAGTTGAAAAAATGGACGGGGTGTTGCTCGATTTGGGGGTGTCTTCGCCCCAGCTGGATGATGAGCAACGCGGCTTCAGCTTCCGTTTCGACGCACCGCTGGACATGCGTATGGATACCAGCAGCGGACAAACCGCAGCAGAATGGCTGGCTACCGTAAATGAAAGTTTGCTTGGAGAGGTGATTCGTGACTATGGCGAGGAACGGTTTGCTACACAGATTGCAAGAGCGCTTGTTGCTGCACGCCAAGAGAAAACTATTTCCACTACACGTCAGCTCAGCGAGATTGTTGCTCAGGCCGTGCGTACACGTGAGCCCGGGAAAAATCCGGCGACACGTACCTTTCAAGCTATACGGATTTATCTCAACCAAGAACTCGAAGAAATTGCGCGAATTCTCCCGCAATGTTTGGATTGCCTAAGGCCGGGAGGACGTATCGTGGTCATCAGTTTTCATTCTCTAGAAGACCGCATGGTAAAGCATTTTCTGCGTGACATGGCGCAGGGTGATAAGTTGCCACGTAATTTGCCGATTCGCGCTGCAGACATACCCAAAGGTAGGCTGCGCCTGATTGGCAAAGCAATTTACGCCTCATCACAGGAGGTGGCAACTAACCCGCGGGCGCGCAGTGCGGTGATGCGTGTTGCAGAACGTGTAGGAGCGGCGGGTGGCTAGAGTGCATCTATTACTCTTACTTATAGTAATCGTTTGCGCGCTGAGTGTTGTGACCTCACAAGACAAGGCGCGCAAATTATTTGCGGAATTACAAAAGGAAAAGGACCGCGCGCAACAAATGGAAGTGGAATGGGGACAATTACAACTTGAGCAGAGCACCTGGGCGATGCCAGCGCGGGTGGAGAAAGTCGCAGTCGACAAGTTGCAAATGCAGCTCCCGAAAAGCCAACAAATCCAATTTATTCGTGCTGAAGAGCTGATTAAATCTTTAACGCAACCATGAATTATCCCAGCAATATACAGGCCGCAAAGCTTGCAACCTTACCGCCGTGGCGTTCTCGGCTGTTATTTGTCCTGTTGTTATTTGGTATGGGTGCATTGATCGTACGGGCAGTCTATTTGCAAAGCATCAACAATAATTTCTTGCAACAGAAAGGGAATGCACGTTCCAACCGTATCGTCGACATTAGTGCGCACCGCGGCATGATTGCCGACCGCAATGGGGAGCCGCTCGCCATCAGCACGCCAGTGGAATCCATTTGGGTCAGCCCGCAGGATGTAGAAGCGACACCAC
>JBKJQT010000164.1:0-5317 GCA_046593855.1 Candidatus Nitrotoga sp.
GTCGCGGCCTTCATCGCGGAAATATTCCGCCATAGTTAGGCCAGACAACGCTACGCGTAGACGATTGCCTGGGGGCTCGTTCATCTGGCCGAATACCATTGCTACTTTGGACTCTGGCAGATTATCTAACTGGATTACACCCGCTTCCGACATTTCATGATAGAAGTCATTTCCTTCGCGGGTACGCTCACCCACACCGGCGAACACGGACAAACCGGAATGCTGTTTTGCAATATTATTAATGAGTTCTAGCATATTTACGGTCTTGCCAACACCTGCGCCACCGAATAAACCCACCTTGCCGCCCTTAGCAAAGGGGCACACCAAGTCAATCACCTTAATTCCAGTTTCCAATAAGTCGACCGATGGAGACAATTCTTCGAACTTGGGTGCCTTCTGGTGAATAGAGCGACGCTCCATGCACTTAATTTCACCCACCTCATCGATAGGGCGTCCCAACACATCCATAATGCGGCCCAAAGTACCATGGCCAACTGGTACAGTAATCTGGTTACCAGTATTGACCACTCCCATTCCGCGACGCAGGCCGTCGGAGGAACCCATAGCAATGGTGCGCACCACGCCGTCGCCAATTTGCTGCTGTACTTCCAAGGTCAGGCCCTTTTCAGCAACAGAGCTGCCATCGTCCTTTACTACCAGTGCATCGTAGACTTTAGGTATATGATCACGCGGAAACTCAACGTCCACCACCGCACCAATACACTGAACAATTTTTCCTTGACTCATCTTGAGGTTCCCCACTTTATATTGATTCTGTACTCGTTGTCGCGGACAGTTGAGCACATCTCTAATTCAAATTTTATCGCGATATGGCTTTGCTCAACAAAATTTACATTTACCGTTACACATCTATTCAGATATGCTAAACGCTATTTTTAGCGCCCATTATTAATTTAAAGTCTTAAATTTATAGAGACGCCAACCAATCGCGTGCATTAACTTACTGCTGCTGCGCCACCGACAATTTCTGAAATTTCCTTGGTAATCGCTGCTTGACGCGCTTTATTGTAAATCAGCTTAAGTTCGCCTATTACTTCCTTCGCATTATCGGACGCAGCCTTCATGGCCACCATGCGTGCACTTTGTTCGGACGCCTGATTTTCGGTCACTGCGTTATAAACTAATGATTCAATATAGCGCACCAGCAATTCATCCACTACGACCTTGGCATCAGGTTCATAAATGTAATCCCATGTATGGCTATCCGCAGGTTCCAAATTTTCACTCGAGAGCGGCAGCAATTGCTCTATTCTAGGTTCTTGCTTCATGGTGTTAATGAAACCGTTATAACTAATGTAGATCGCATCAATCTCGCCGGCATTGTAAGCATCCAGCATTACCTTGACCGCTCCAATCAGCTTTTCGACGTGTGGAATGTCCCCCAGTCCGATCATATGCGATTTAACTTTTGCACCGATACGGGACATAAAGCTAAATCCTTTATTGCCAATAGCGCAAATGCTGATGCCTTTGCTCTCGCCTTCCAATTCCTTCATCCGCGCCACCACCAGACGCAGGATGTTGGTATTGAGACCACCGCACAATCCTTTGTCAGAGGTGATAATAATCACAGCGACATTCTTTATGACATCACGTTTGATCAGAAATGGATGCTTATATTCCGGATTAGCGCGTGACAAATGCGCTGCAACCTGACGTATTTTTTCCGCATAAGGGCGCGCGGCGCGCATACGCTCTTGAGCCTTACGCATCTTGGAGGCCGCCACCATCTCCATCGCTCGCGTGATCTTGCGCGTATTTTCAACGCTCTTGATTTTAGTTCGTATTTCTTTGCTGCCAGCCATTATGTTGACCCCAGCTTAGTAAACTGCAGTGGACTTGAATTTATCAATTGCAGCAATCAAGATTTTTTCGTTGTCGGCAGATAAATCCTTACTGGATTCGATTGCTTCCTCCAAAGTCTTATATTGGGATTTCACGAATGCATGCAGCCCGATTTCGAATGGCAGAATTTTGTTCATCGGAACATCATCGAAGGAGCCCTTATTAATCGCGAACAGTGTTATTGCCATTTCTGCTACGGATAACGGTGCATATTGTGGTTGTTTCATCAACTCCATTACCAAACGGCCGCGTTCCAGCTGTTTGCGAGTGGCTTCATCCAAATCAGAAGCGAATTGAGCGAAGGCGGCCAATTCGCGGTATTGTGCCAATGCCAAACGTACGCCGCCGCCCAACTTTTTGATTACCTTAGTCTGCGCTGCGCCACCCACGCGTGACACTGAAATGCCGGCGTTGATCGCGGGACGGATACCCGCATTGAATAAATCCGTTTCCAGGAAAATCTGACCGTCAGTAATGGAAATTACGTTGGTGGGCACAAAAGCGGATACGTCACCTGCAGCAGTTTCAATCACGGGTAGGGCCGTCAGCGAGCCCGTCTTTCCTTTGACTTCGCCTTTGGTAAACTTTTCAACATATTCCTCGTTCACTCGTGCACTGCGCTCCAGCAAACGGGAATGCAAGTAGAATACGTCTCCAGGGTAGGCTTCACGACCAGGTGGTCGGCGTAATAGTAATGATATCTGGCGATAAGCCCAAGCTTGTTTGGTTAAATCGTCATAAACAATCAGCGCATCCTGGCCGCGATCGCGATAGTACTCGCCCATAGTGCAACCGGCGTATGGCGCGAGAAATTGCATCGCCGCAGAATCAGAAGCGGTTGCCACAACCACAATGGTGTATTCCATCGCGCCATGCTCTTCCAGCTTGCGCACTACGTTGGCGACAGTAGAAGCCTTTTGACCGATCGCAACGTAGATACAGGTCATGTTCTGACCCTTCTGGTTGATGATGGCGTCTACCGCTACGGCGGTCTTTCCGGTCTGCCGATCCCCAATGATCAGTTCGCGCTGGCCACGACCAACCGGAACCATAGAATCAATGGCCTTTAGGCCGGTCTGCACTGGTTGCGACACCGACTTGCGGTCAATTACACCGGGCGCAACCTTCTCTATTTTATCGGTCATCTTGGCGTTGACCGGACCTTTACCGTCAATAGGCTGCCCGAGGGCATTTACTACGCGACCGATGAGTTCAGGGCCAACAGGTACTTCCAGAATCCGGCCAGTGCACTTGACGGTGTCACCCTCGGTAATATGCTCATAGTCACCCAGCACCACTGAGCCAACGGAGTCGCGCTCTAGATTGAGCGCCAGACCGAAGGTATTGCCGGGAAATTCGAGCATTTCGCCCTGCATTACGTCTGACAGGCCGTGAATACGTACAATACCATCCGTTACGCTGACCACCGTGCCTTCCGTGCGCGCTTGGGATAACGCCTCGAAATTTTCGATGCGGCTACGAATCAAATTACTAATTTCAGAAGGGTTGAGCTTCATCTACTTTTCCTTAATTTCAATTAATCTGTCATCAAGCCAAGGCGTTGGCCAACTCGGAAAGGTGGGTGCGCGCAGAACCATCTATCACCTTGTCACCGGCGCGGATAATTACTCCGCCTAATAGTTTGCGGTCAGTCTCACAGCTAAGTTTGATCTCCCGGCCCATACGTTTTTTTAGCGCAGCAGTAATTTTTTGTTTTTGCGCTTCGCTCAAATCGAAAGCGGAAGTCACTACAACGTCAACATTTTTTTCTGCTTCAGCCCGCATTATCTCAAACAGCATTGCGATTTCTGGCAACAGAGTGAGGCGCTGGCCTTCTGTAAGCAACTTGATAAAGTTACGTTGAGTTTTGCTTACCTCGTCACCGCAAAGTGCTAGCATCAGCTCTGCTAGTTGGCTTTTGACTGCGCGTGGGCTGGAAATAATTGCACGAATTTCAGGATTAATCACTGCTTGAGCTGCAGATTGCAGTATGTCTGACCAACCCTTCAAGTCGTCAAGCTCGCGCGCTTCATCGAATGCAGCTTGGGCATAGGGGCGCGCGACAGTAATAGCTTCAGCCATAATAATTAAATTTCCGCTACTAACTTATCAAGCAAATCGTTATGTGCTGCGGCATCTATTTCGCGGCCCAGAATTTTGCCTGCTCCAGCCAATGCAATTGCGGACACCTGCGTCCGCAATTGCTCCTTGGCGCGAAATACTTCCTGCTCAATTTCAGCCTTAGCTGCAGTAACAATTCGTTCGCCTTCTATCTTGGCTTGTGCTTTGGCTTCCTCGACAATTTCGCCTGCTCGCTTATCACCAAGCGCAATGATTTCAGCTACTTTTTCTTTTGCTTCGCGGAGAAGTTCGGCGGAGCGCTTGGCAGCCAAGGCCAAGTCATTCTTACCCCGTTCCGCCGCAGCCAAACCATCTGCAATCCGCTTATTGCGTGCATCCAGCGCTGCCATGATGGGTGGCCACACAAACTTCATGCAAAACCATACGAACAATGCAAACATGATCGTTTGGCCGATAAGGGTCGCATTAATGTTCATGCAAAAACCTTTCCTTGATTAAACGCATGCAGGCTTATTGGCCTGCCACTGCGAACAGAACATACATGGCAATACCGACTGCAATCATCGGAACAGCATCAACCAAGCCCATGACCACGAAGAACTGGGTACGCAGCATCGGAATTAATTCAGGCTGACGAGCAGCGCCCTCAAGGAAGCGGCCACCCAGAATGCCAATACCTACTGCGGCACCCAAGGCGCCGAGCCCCATCATGATCGCGCCGGCGATATAAAGCAGTGCTTGTGCCGTATCCATTTGTTTCTTCTCCTATCAGTAAAAGTTAAGTGTTTAGAAAATAAATTTATAATTTTTTAATGATGTTCCTGATGTGCCATGTCCAAATAAACGATAGTCAGCGTCATGAAAATAAAGGCTTGCAGTGTGACAATCAGGATATGAAAAATCGCCCATCCCAAAGAAAGTATAATCTGTGAACTGAACAACAGCGTGCTGGTAAAAGAAAAGCTTATCCAAGATGCACCCATGAGCGCAATCAGGATAAATATCATTTCACCAGCATACATATTACCGAACAAACGCAATGCCAATGAAACCGGTTTGGCAATCAGGTTAACGCCTTCAAGAAATAGATTGACTGGCAAACCAAATTTACCAAATGGCTGGAGCGTCAATTCACCGACAAAACCACCCAGACCTTTAACCTTGATACTGAAAAAAAGTACTAGCAGGAATACGCCTATGGCCATACCTATCGTAGCATTCGGATCCGTTGTAGGAACCAGCTTAAAATGACCAATGCCCATTGGCTGGGTAATCAACGAAACATAGTCGATAGGAACCAGATCCATCAGGTTCATCAGGAAAATCCAGGCAAAAATGGAGAGCGCCAGCGGGGCAACCAACGCACTGC
>JBKJQT010000007.1:0-5191 GCA_046593855.1 Candidatus Nitrotoga sp.
GCCATTTCCGCCTCGAAACGAGGCAACAGTACCGCCAGCGCTTTGGTGTCGCCCGCCTTCCCCGCCTGTTCCATTTCGGCACACAGTTCGCCCAGCGCCAGCGCGCCGACCGAACGAGCCGATGATTTGAGCTTGTGGGCTGCCGCACTGACTGCGGTCGTCTGTCCCACCTGAAAGGCGGCGCGCAACTCCGCCGCTATTGTGGCTGAACTGGAACGAAAATCCCGCAAGAATTCTCTTATTACCGCAGGGTCATTCCCTACCAGCCCTTCGAGAACGCTCACGTCCATCGGCCCTGTTGTCGTGGCAGGTGTAGCGAGAATAATAGGCGTGACGGTAGCGTCCGGACTAGAGTCAGTGGTCGGCAGCCATTTCGCCAAAGTGGCTTTCAAGTCCGCAAGTTGCACCGGCTTGCTCAGATAGTCGTCCATGCCTACAGCACGGCAATGCTCGGCCTCTCCCTTAAGTGCGTTGGCGGTCAGAGCGACGATCGGAATACGCCGCTTGTCGGCCTTGCTGATCTCGTCGGCGCGGATGGCCGCGGTCAGTTGATAGCCATCCATTTCCGGCATGTGCAGGTCGGTGAGCAGCAACGCGTAGTCACCGTTCTCCCAGCGTTTCAGCGCTTCACGACCGTCGCCGGCGATATCTGCGGCATACCCAAGCAGCGCGAGCTGTTGCCGGATCACTTTCTGGTTAATTTCGTTGTCTTCGGCCACCAGGACCAACCTGCCCTGCTGCAGAGCCATCGCACGCGAGGGGGGAGTAATCGTCGTCTCGAATTTGCCGGGGAGCGGCGATTCTTCTTCCTCATGCGCCCGTCCTGCGGCGATGGCCACTGCCCGGAGAAAGGATTGAGGATGCATGACATCGCCGTCCATAGTGACAAGATCCACCGTTTCGACGCGCCCCCGACGACGGTGCCCGCGCTGAATGACGACAAAGCGGGGCTCGATATCGGGCTGATGGTGCCCGTGCTCGACTACCACGAAATGCAGATCCAGGTCAGATCGGGCGCGGCAGGCAGCGCGCAATTCCTCGATCGGTGGTGCATCGTGCCCGGCGTCGATGATAAGTAACCACAGGCCGGCCGGAAGCGTGTTGATCCGTTTGCGGGCTGCGGTCAGATCCAGCACCCGCTCAACGATCGCGCCGCTGTCTCTCAGGTAGATGGCCATATCGTCGCCCAACCCGTTGTCGTCGCCTAGCACCAGGCAGGAAAGACCGATCAGATCAACAGTCTTGCTGCCCACGGCAGGCGTGGCCAGCGGCAACGTAAACGGCCATCGCACAGTAAAGGTAGAGCCCTTACCCGGCGTGCTCTGCACCGCGATCTCCCCACCCATCATTTCCACCAAACGGCGGGAGATGGCCAACCCCAGTCCGGTGCCGCCAAAGCGCCGGGTGGTGGAAGCGTCGCCTTGAGTAAAGGAGGTAAAGAGTCGGGACTGGGTTTCCTCATCCATGCCGATGCCGTTGTCGGTTATCTGAAACTCCACCGTCACCTGATCTGGGCCATGCTTGGCCAACAATGCGCGCACCGATACCCGGCCTGGTTGCTGTTGTCCGCTGGAAAACTTGATGGCGTTATTGGCGAGGTTGACCAGCACTTGACGCAGGCGCAGAGCATCACTCAAAACTTCTTCGGGAATCGCCGGATCGATGAACAGGGTGAGCTCCACGCCTTTCTTTACGGCCAAATGTTCCAACATATCGCAAGCCTTCACAACCACGTCCGCCACGTGCGTGGGCACGCGCTCGATCTCCAACCTGCCGGCTTCTATCTTGGAGAAATCGAGAATGTCCTCGATTATGTCCAGCAAAGCAAAAGCCGATTCTCGAATGAGATTGACCATTTCCACTTGGTAGCCACTGAGACTGGTTTGCTGTAGCACGTCGGCCATACCGATCACACCGTTCATAGGAGTGCGGATCTCGTGGCTCATGGCGGCAAGGAAGGCAGATTTGGCCTGGTTGGCCTGTTCCGCCTCAAACCGTGCTTGCTCCAGGTCTTTCATGATGCGCACACGTTCACGGACATCGCGCAGAATGCCGGTGAAATAACGTTTTTTCCCCACAAAATATTCACTAACTGCAAGATATACCGCAATGCGCTCGCCATTCTTGTGCAGCCCTTCGACTTCACGTCCAATACCGATTATTTTGGCCTGCCCGGTTTGGTAATACTTCTCCATATAACCGTCGTGGCCACCACGATGAGGTTCTGGCATAAGCATGGAAACGTTTTGGCCGATCACCTCATCGCGGGTGTAACCAAAGAGTTTTTCCACGACCGGGTTGGCGGAACGGATGATGCCCTTTTCGTCAATGGTAATAACGCAATCCACCAAGTGCTCAACCACAGAGCGGATTTCTTCTTCCTTGATCGTCATGGCTACATTGGCCCGCTCCAGATCGCCGGTGCGCTGCGTCACTTGATGTTCCAATTCCCCTGACACACGTCGTAAGCGCGTGATTACCAGTGTGAGCGCCCCCAATCCCAGCGCCAGCAGCACGCCAAAGAGAATAAAGATGTCGCGCAGATCGGCGCGACTTTGCGCCACCACACGGTCCAATGGTCTAATAATCTCTAGTACACCGCGCACATCACCTACCTTCCAGTCACGCTTCGGGCTGTCCGGGCGTGAATTGTGGCAGCTTATGCATTCCGCGTGCATGACATCCGCCGTCGCGTAGCGCAGCGATGCGCGTCCCTGGAAGTCTTCAAAACGGTAATAGGGCTGTTGCGGATGCGCCTGCAACGCTGCCAGAGCCTGCTGCTCAAAATCATCATGCGCACCGCCATCCTTGCGCCAGGGAAAGGGATAATTGCTGTATAAACGCACCACCATGCCAGAACCGAGCAAGCTAATCCTTCTGCCGAGCTCCATAGTGAAGTGGGCAGGTAGCGGGATAGCGCCTGGTTTGTCCCGGTAATCGTGTGTCACTTCAATGTTGTGGCCCTTCAGTCGATCCACAACTTCAGAAGTGTATAATTTGCGCAGTTCATTTAGAGACTCTGCATGAAGAATAGTGCCCTGTAGTGCGGCGGACTGCACCAGGGTGGTAGTGGCGTTAGATAAATCCCACAAAGCGAGCAGTGTACCGCTACAAAAGATAATGCTTAACACCAGAATAGTGTGCTTATAGAGGGGGAGCAAGAACGCTGCCCAAAGCCTTTTCAATTGTTGACGTAAGTCGGATAAAATTACTGATAAGTTTACTGATCGCATGAAGTGTCCTGAATTTTACGTATACGGAAATTGTTAATGCTGCGGCATCCTTTCCAAAGCTGGATAGTCAAAGTGATCAAGCGCAGCTTTCCAGTCAGCGATGGGCATCATCCATTTTCTGCTGATGTTTTGTAGCGCCTGAATATTAAAGAGTTTCAATAATGCCTCATCAGACAGAAACAATCCACGATTCATGGGTTTCCTCGCCAAATTCAAGTTCACCGATTCAATCGCGCTGGTGGTGTAGATCACCTCCCTATTTTTTGGCGGGTAATCAAGGAGCGGCGTGATGAACGTTCAGACATGACAAAAATTGCACACAGAAAAATCGGATTTATTTATTAAAGGCGTATCAACCGGCGGAACTTGACAGCGGTTCGATTTCCCAGGTTATAAACAGCCGCTGTGATTGTGTTAAAATCTCTAAAGTTGTCATAATAAATTTTTTTAGCTTCTCCGGTTCCGAGGGGCGCTGCGACCTTGCATCAGGCGAGGCCAGGCTTGGAACGCTGGAGGGTATCTGTAGCAACGGCGCTCATTCATTAACTTGAATGGAGAGAAATTATGAACGCCGTTACCGACGCTGGATTTACCGACTACAAAATTGCCGACATCAATCTTGCTCCTTGGGGACGCAAGGAAATTGCCATTGCCGAAACTGAAATGCCGGGCTTGATGGCGATTCGCGAAGAATATGCAGGCGCACAACCGTTGCGCGGTTCACGCATCGCCGGTTCGCTGCATATGACCATCCAGACTGCTGTGCTGATTGAAACCCTGAAAGCCTTGGGAGCAGAGGTACGCTGGGCTTCCTGCAATATATATTCCACCCAGGATCATGCGGCATCAGCTATAGCCGTAGGCGGTACACCGGTATTTGCAATCAAAGGCGAATCACTTGAAGAGTATTGGGAATATACCCATCACATCTTCGAATGGTCTAACGACAATCACGCCAACATGATTCTGGACGATGGTGGCGATGCGACCTTATTGCTGCATCTGGGCGCTCGTGCCGAAACAGATGCGTCGCTTATCAGCAAGCCCACTTCGGAAGAAGAAACCTTTTTGTATGCTGCCATCAAACAGCGCCTTGCTACGCAGCCTGGCTGGTATTCCAAACGCTTGGCGGCAATTAAAGGGGTGACGGAAGAAACTACAACCGGCGTGCATCGTCTGTACCAGATGCATGCGCGCGGCGAGCTGAAATTCCCTGGTATTAACGTGAACGATTCAGTTACCAAATCCAAATTTGACAATTTGTACGGTTGCCGAGAATCGCTGGTAGATGGCATTAAACGTGCAACCGATGTAATGATTGCGGGAAAGATTGCCGTTATTGCCGGCTACGGAGATGTGGGAAAAGGCTCGGCACAAGCAATGCGCGCACTATCTGCCCAAGTTTGGGTAACTGAGATTGATCCGATTTGCGCGCTGCAAGCTGCCATGGAAGGCTATCGTGTCGTTACCATGGATTATGCTGCTGAACATGGCGACATTTTCGTGACCTGCACCGGTAATTATCATGTAATCACCCATGAGCATATGAAGAGCATGAAGAATCAGGCCATCGTGTGTAATATTGGCCATTTCGACAACGAAATCGACGTTGCCTCGCTGAAGTCTTACACTTGGGATAACATCAAACCACAAGTCGATCACATCATTTTCCCCGCAATAGATGGCAGACCCGGCAAACGCATCATTCTGCTGGCCGAAGGCCGCTTGGTGAATCTAGGTTGTGGCACGGGCCATCCTTCTTATGTGATGAGCTCCTCATTTGCCAATCAGACCATCGCTCAGATCGAGCTATGGAGCGAAGCAGAAAAGGGCACCGGCAAATATCCGGTCGGGGTGTATACCTTGCCCAAACATCTGGATGAAAAAGTGGCGGTATTGCAATTGAAGAAGCTTAATGCACAACTAAGTACACTAACAGATCAACAAGCCGCTTATAT
>JBKJQT010000197.1:0-4587 GCA_046593855.1 Candidatus Nitrotoga sp.
GGGAATGATAAATCTTTTCGGCGTTGCAACACTGATGCATGAGTGGTACCGGAATCGAACCATACATCCAGTGTGTCGCAAAGCTTGCGGTATTGCGCTGATTCTTCGCCCAACAACTCTTTGGCGTCCAACGAAAACCACACCTCTATTCCGTGCAGCTCAACGCGCTGCGCAACCTGCTCAAGCAATTCAAGCGTACGCGGGTGTAACTGTGTGGTTTCATTGTGGACGAAGAACGGCATCGGCACGCCCCAATTACGCTGGCGAGACACACACCAGTCCGGGCGATTTGCAATCATGGCTTTCAGTCTTGCCTTACCCCATGCTGGGTAGAACTGTGTGGCTTCGACTGCATTGTTGGCGAGGTCGCGCAAGTTTGCTCCCGTTTCCGTCTTAGAAAGAGACTGCGTGGGGTTAAAATGTTCCATACCGATAAACCACTGCGGAGTAGAACGGAAAATGATCGGGGTCTTGTGCCGCCAGCAGTGCGGATAGCTATGCTGTATTTTTTCCAGGTGCAGCAGATGCCCGCTGGCCTGAAGTGCGGCAACCACCACATCATTAGCTTTCCATACGAACAAACCGCCGACCAGCGGCGTGCTGGCGAGGAACTTGCCATCATCGCCCACCGGGCTGTCATTAGGCAACCCGTATTTCTGACCAACAAAATAGTCGTCCAGGCCATGTGCCGGGGCGGTATGTACCAAGCCGGTACCTGCTTCCAGAGTTACATGGTCACCACAAATAATTTTTACCCCACCTTCATCAAATGGGTGATGTAATGGCACACCGTCTAGCGCTATGCCCTTGCAAGTGGCGAGTGTTTCTCCATTCAGACCATAGCGATCCAGGCATGCTTGTTTCAGATCAGCAGCCAGTATCAACAATCCACGTGATGTTCGTACCAATACATAATCAAAATCAGGATGTACGCTTACTGCCTGATTAGCGGGCAACGTCCATGGCGTGGTAGTCCAAATGACCGCATAAGCTTTTTCATCACCCGCCAAAGTCACGCCAAAAGCCTTGGTCAATGAATCAATATTTCTGACTTCAAAACCAACATCAATCGCGGACGACGTTTTATCCTCATGTTCGACTTCTGCCTCGGCCAGCGCAGACTGACAATCCAGACACCAGTTGACAGGCTTACGCCCCTGGTAAAGATGGCCGCGCTCGAATATTTTTCCCAAGGCGCGGATGATATCTGCCTCAGTTTGATGATTCATGGTGAGATAGGGATTATCCCAATCACCCAGCACACCCAGACGAATGAAATCTTTCTTCTGTCTCTCAATTTGCTCGGCGGCGTATTCGCGGCACAGTTCGCGAAAGCGAGCAGGCGGCATCTCCTTACCATGCTTCTTTTCCACCTGCAATTCAATCGGAAGGCCATGACAATCCCAGCCGGGCACATATGGCGCATCGAAGCCAGATAAAGTTTTGCTTTTGACAATGATATCCTTGAGTACCTTGTTCACCGCATGGCCAATGTGGATGTCACCATTAGCGTAAGGCGGGCCGTCATGCAAGATGAACTTTGGACGTCCCAGGCTGGTGGCGCGTATTTTTTCATATCGTAGCTGTGCCTGCCATTTAGCGAGCATTTGTGGTTCGCGCTTAGCCAAATCGCCACGCATGGGGAAAGGTGTGTCAGGAAGATTAAGAGTTTTTTTATAATCAATCATGTTGTATAAACCATTGCTTTGCATTACACACGTCGAGCTCAATTTGCTGCGTCAAACTTTGCAAGTCGAGGTACTTCACTTCATCGCGCAGCTTGTGCAGAAAATCCACGCGCAAATGTTTGTTATAAATTTCACTCGAAAAATCGAAAAGATGCACTTCCAGTACGGGCTTGCCGTTTTGTTTCACCGTGGGACGTACACCCAGGCTCGCTACGCCCTGCGTGGGTGGCAGACCATCCCCTTGCACCCTCACTACGAAAATACCGGTAAGCGGCGGCCGATTGTGCTTCAACTGGATATTTGCGGTCGGGAACCCCAGCTGCTTGCCTAAACCATCGCCATGAACCACACGCCCGCTAATACTATAAGGCCGCCCCAAATAACGCTGTGCCGCACGCAGATCACCTTCAACTAGTGCAGCGCGCACCGCCGTGCTGGATATACGTACGCCATTGTGCGATACACTGTGCATATCCTCCACTTTAAAACCTTGCTGGCCGCCTATCTTCTCCATCAACGCAAAATCGCCGCTGCGTCGGTTACCGAAACGAAAATCATCGCCAATCAGTACAAACTTCACCGCCAACTTATCAGACAAAGCATGAATGAAATCCACTGCGCTCACCTGAGCAAAACTGCTATTAAAACGACATACATATACCCGATCCACCTCGAGTGTCGCAAATAACTCAAGCTTCTCGCGCAGGCTGGTCAGCCGCGCAGGCGCCTCCTGCGGTGTAAAAAATTCACGCGGATGCGGCTCGAATACCAGCACTGCTGTCGGAAGTCCGAGCAACTGCGCTGCCATCCTTAATTGCTTGAGTAATGCCTGATGACCCAGGTGTACTCCATCAAAATTGCCGATAGTTAATGCAACTGGCTTTTTATTTGTTGCGTCAAGTCCACGAAAAATCAACATTCAGGCTGAATCGCCAAGAAAAAAGGAGTGCGATTATACCGTGAGAGCAAAGAATGGGAGCGAGTCATTAGGAAATACTACCTCAATGCCAGCCATCTGTAGTAATAACGGTAGGCAACAAAGATTTTTTGCTTACTTGGTGCGGCTTCGCTTGCTTGGTATTGTTGTTAGTGTTGTTGGTGATGCCAGACTCTCTGCTTCATTCAGCAAAAATTGATTGAATGCATGCGCTGCGGTGGAAGGACGTTTACTCTTCAGATGCACGATATGCCAGTGACGTATGATAGGAAAATGATCGACATTCAGTACTTGCAGACGCTTGATTTCCAGTTCAAGTTCGATGCCATGCATAGAGATGATGCCTAATCCCATACCGGCTTGCACCGATTGTTTGATTGCTTCATTAGTGTCCATTTCCATATGTGTCGGCAATTTCAAGTGGTGACTGGCGAAATATCGTTCTACCACACCGCACGTGCCCGATCCTTGCTCGCGCAGCAAAAAAGTTTCTTGTGCCAATTGCTTGGGCTTGATGTTGCGTATCTTGGTCAAAGGGTGGCTGAGTGCAGAGATGACGACCAGCGGGTTTTGCATGAACGGCTGCGATAGCATATCCGCACCTTCCGGTGGTTGACCCATAATGGCAAGATCAGCACTATTATCGGCGATCAATTTTATTACTGCATCACGATTAGCAACATGCAGGCTTACGCTGATCTTAGGGTGTTGCTGGATAAATTTTGCCAGTAGTTGCGGCATGAAATAGCTGGCCGTACTGACCGCGTGCGAAATGTACCGCACTAAGGCTTACCGTTGTGACCTAGTCCCTAACACAGGCGAGGGCACCAAAACAGAAGCCCAGTACTTTATTTACATCGCTTATGAATTGGATTTGTTCGAGGGAGGTTCCATTGCCAACCTGACTGCTTCTATTATCGGTAACGTGTTTGGTATGAAAGCAGTGAAGGCGTTACGCCTCGAAGATATGCGTATCCCCGTTGCATATCTCAAAACATTCCAAGGTCCCGGCACCGGCGTCATCGTCGAGCGTGAACGTCTGGACAAATTTGGTCGTCCTCTGTTGGGTGCAACTACCAAACCTAAGCTCGGTCTTTCCGGCCGTAACTATGGACGCGTGGTGTATGAAGCCCTAAAAGGCGGCCTGGATTTCGTAAAAGACGACGAGAACATTAATTCACAGCCTTTCATGCACTGGCGTGACCGTTTCCTAATATTGCATGGAGGCCGTGAATAAAGCATCCGCTGCAACCGGTGAAGTCAAGGGTCATTACCTTAATGTGGCCGCCGGCACGATGGAAGAAATGTACAAGCGCGCGGAGCTTGCCAAGTCGCTAGGTTCGGTCAATAATCATGATTGACCTCGTTATTGGCTACACAGCTATTCAGTCAATGGCGATTTGAGCACGTCAGCACTACATGATTTTGCACCTGCATCGCGCGGGAAACTCGACCTACTCTCGTCAAAAAATCACAGTATGAGCTTCCGCGTTATTAGTAAATGGATGCGTATGGCGGGTGTGGATCATATCCATGCTGGTACTGTTGTGGGCAAGCTGGAGGGCGATCCCCTAATGATTAGAGGTTATTACGACACGCTGCTCGATACACACACTCCTGTGAATTTGGAGAAAGGTTTGTTCTTCGAACAAGATTGGGCTTCGCTCAATAAGTGTATGCCAGTTGCGTCGGGTGGCATCCACGCGGGTCAGATGCACCAACTGCTAACCTACCTCGGCGACGATGTCGTTCTGCAATTTGGTGGCGGTACTATCGGACATCCACAAGGAATTCAGGCAGGTGCGGTAGCAAATCGTACGGCATTGGAAGTCATGGTTCTGGCACGTAATGAAGGCCGCGACATCTGGAATGAAGGCCCGCAGATTCTGCAAGATGCAGCCAAATGGTGCGCTCCGCTTAAAGCTGGGCTGGATACGTGGAAAGATGTTAGCTTCAACTACG
>JBKJQT010000217.1:0-3253 GCA_046593855.1 Candidatus Nitrotoga sp.
GCATCTGCCGCCTTCCTGCCCAAGGACGCTCTAGTGGTGTATACCGAAGGGCGTAACTCAGATGCCAAGATGCGCCTGACCGCCGTTCCTAATGACTATCTGCGCAACAACGAAAAAGATTACCTGAAAAATCTGCCTGCGGCAGTCAAGACCGTACCGATGATAGTGCTGGTGAATGGCGGCTCTGCCTCCGCTTCAGAAATCGTCGCAGGTGCGTTGCAAGATCATAAACGCGCTGTCATCATGGGTACCCAAACCTTCGGCAAAGGCTCAGTACAGTCAGTTCTGCCGCTAGGCAACAATACTGCAATCAAGCTCACCACCGCCCGTTATTTCACACCTGGCGGCCGCTCTATTCAAGCCAAGGGTATCGTCCCTGACATTGTAGTGGAAGATCCGGCGACTATCGATCAAGATCAAACTTTCCGCATGCGCGAAGCTGATTTGGAGCGTCACTTGAGCAACAGTCAGGAGGTTGTTGATGTGAAAGTAGGCGTCACCGTAAAGTCCGCAGCTCCGGCTACGCCAGCTAAGTCTCCGACCAAACGCGAGGAAGGCGATGCGACAAAACCAAAAATGCTCGAGTTCGGATCAAAAGAAGATTACCAATTACATCAAGCTTTAAACTTGTTAAAGGGTATGAATATATTGCAAGGGAAGTAGGCGAATAACGTAACTTTCTGCTCTCCCATATTACATGAATGACGAACAGTTACTGCGCTATAGCCGCCACATCCTGTTGCCTGACATTGGCATCGAAGGGCAACAAAAATTACGGGATGCGCACGCACTGATAATAGGTGCTGGCGGGCTCGGTTCTCCTGCTGCCATGTACCTCGCCTCCAGCGGCGTTGGCACCCTGACTCTGTGCGACGATGACACTGTAGACCTGACCAATCTGCAACGCCAAATCGTACACCGCACTTCCAGCATCGGAATGGCTAAGGTAGATTCTGCACGCACCTCGCTCGCTGAAATCAATCCCGATGTTCGCGTCATTGCCCTGAATGAACGCGCAGATCAAACGCGTTTATTTGAGCTAGTCGGCCAAGCCGATGTCGTACTGGATTGCAGTGATAACTTCGCCACTCGCTATGCGCTTAACCAAGTTTGCGTGCAATTAAAAAAACCTTTTGTATCCGGCGCAGCTACCCGATTTGACGGCCAAATAGCCGTGTTTGACATGCGCCATCCTCACAGTCCTTGCTATCACTGCCTGTATCCAGAACAATCTGATGCTTTAGAAACACGTTGCGCGGTAATGGGGGTGTTTGCCCCACTAGTCGGCATTATCGGTAGCATGCAAGCCGCTGAGGCACTCAAGTTATTAATGGGAATAGGCACGCTATTGTGTAGCAGATTGCTGGTGACAGATTTGCTGCATATGGAACTGCGCACTGTTAAGTTGAAAAAAGACCCAGCGTGCCAAATTTGTGGCGCGCCATAGAATATAGATCTAGCCACAACTCCATGTTTTTTTATAAAAATAGCCTTCCTGAGTTTTTAACCCGCTGCCCATAATTTTTATTTTTCATTGCAGGTAAAGAAGCGTTTTTAATTCCCACAGACCAAAACGTGAATTCCTGTAATTTTTGGTCGACCATATGCCCTGATTGTTAAAATGAGGCCCATTAGAATGGACATCTCATTTTGCTTCAACTGCTCACTTGTATGATCGTACTCCGAATCGAGAAACTATCCGGGCTGGCTAGTATTAATGGCCATCCCGGATAAATAATTACGCCAAATCTATATTGCGTGACGCTATGGGGGGAAAGCGGTTTCAATAATGAAATGATTATTTTAAATAATTTAATCAGTTAATTTTTGAAAAGGATCTATTCGAATTACCAGCAATGCAGAAACCCAGCAATGACCGTTATGGCTTATTAAAAAGTTTGCCAATTTCTTGATGAGCAAGCTGTTCCATATTCTGTGGAAATGAACCACGAGCTGAAAGCGCTCTAAGAACTAAATGTGCCGGAAGTGTGGATAAGGTCATCGGTGGGCGCACAGGGTCTTGACCACCCGTCGTACCTTCATCCTCTATCCCTGCAACAATGCCAACGTTACCTACTACTTTTGTTACTGCGTGGTAGTCCTTTTGGTCTTTTAATGCATGGATAATTGCGACTTGAGTATTAACGATGCCAATCAGTAATTCTGTCAGATCTTTTTCGGTTATTACAGCCATAATGCATCCTTTAAAAATTAAATATTAAGTAACAGTGTTAAGCAAACGGCATCCATGAGTCAAATAGAAACGTTAGCATTTTACACTTCAAATTACTTTAACTCACCATTCTGTAGAAATTAATAATCTAAAAATCATAGCCCCACATGGTTCAGCGATTGATGAAATTGTCCTGCATTTTGATACCCTATTATACGGTGGACGTTCTGCTCGCGCCCTTGTGCATCAAAAAACAGGATGGCGGGCGGCCCGAATAATTCAAAACGTTTTAGCAGTGCTTTATCTTCGTCGTTATTGGCAGTGACGTCGATTTGTAGCAATACAGCGTTTTTCAATTTAGCCTGAACCTTAGCATCTGTGAACGTGTAACGCTCCATCTCCTTGCACGATATACACCAGTCGGCATAGAAATCCAGCATCACAGTCTTGCCATTCGCCTGTGCAATGCGGGCATCCAGTTCAGCCACATTCTTTATCCGCACAAACTGTAGAGTCGAGGCCGCTTCTGCCTGGCCGTTGCCAAGTGCTGCCAGCGGACGCATGATGTCACGAGCGCCGGACAGTGCACCGATCAAGAAGGCGCTGCCAATCAAAAGGGCGAGAATACCAATACCTTTCCATAGTTTCTGCCAACCTGAAGCATTGTTTTGCAGCGCATCCAGCGCGTGCATATAAATAGCAGAAAGTACTAGCAGTGCCGCCCACAGCAACATCTGTATGCTCAGCGGAATCAGCGTTGAAATGAGCCAGATCGCGAGCGCAAGCATTAACACGCCAAAGAATTGCTTGACTGCTTCCATCCATGCGCCCGCCTTGGGCAATAGCGCTCCAGCTGATGCGCCAATCAATAGCAATGGCAAGCCCATGCCCATTGCTAGTGCGAACAATGCTGTTCCGCCCAGCCATGCGTCATGCGTCTGTCCGATATACAGCAAAGCAGCTGCCATGGGTGCGGCGACGCATGGACTGACGATAACGGCAGATAGCGCGCCCATCACAAACACGCCGCTCAGATGGCCGCCATGCAGGTGGTTACTGGTATTGGTCAATTTACTTTGT
>JBKJQT010000046.1:0-11311 GCA_046593855.1 Candidatus Nitrotoga sp.
TACGGTCCGATGTGCGGTCTTCGGAGAGAGAAGGTAAAGAAGAAAAAACAAATTGAAGAAAGCTCCCTGCGCAAATAACACCAGCAGCCGCTCAAACGATGAGGGTTGAGCAATCTGGATGAATGTCATTAAGTGCATCCGTTCGTTTTCTGCTTCATCCAGGAGCGTATGGATCCAACCGCCATCGCTTTCCATGCGACGCAAGGCACGCAAGTGTTGAAGTGTGCCGCCAACCATGCCAGGGACGGCAGCAACCGTTTCCAGCACTACCGCACGGTGGCCGTATCGGCTCGCGAAGAAAATGTCGGCAAAAAAACGGAGAAGTTTCGTGAAAGCGTAGGCAATTCGGTCAGAAACATTCTTAGGATTGTAGTGTGATACTGGCGAATTCGTATATGACAAGTCGATCTCCTTCTGCGTGTGAGACAAGCCTTTGCTCTTCGTTAACGGAAGCCCCTGAGCAGACGCTTTAACGTGGTTCGGGGTGAGCGATACCTCCCGCCAGACTGCTTGCGTTTATGGCAGACGAGTAGTGAAATAAACCTCCGTATCGTTCATCACGCTGTCATTGGTTCGAAACGATGTATCTGCGCCAGTACACTCGATAGTTCCTTTGCTGCTTCTTCGGTATCATAATCCGCCTGCAAGCCGAGCCAGAAGCCGCTGGTTGTGCCGAAGAACGCGGCTAACCGTAGCGCCGTATCTGCTGTGACCGCCCGCTTGCCGGAGCAAATCGCCGAGATGCGTGCTTCAGTAACGCTGATTTCTTTTGCCAGTCGGTATTGCGAAATGCTGAGTGGGATCAAGAATTCTTCGCGCAAAATTTCGCCCGGATGGATATTTTGCAATTTTTGTTTGGTCGGTTTGCTCATTGTTTTTTGCTCCTCAGTGATAATCGCAAATTTCCACACGGCTGGCGTGGCCGTCAGTCCATACAAAGCACACACGCCACTGTTCGTTTATGCGGATGCTCCACTGCCCGAAACGGTCGCCTTTCAAGGCTTCCAGACGGTTGTTCGGCGGGATTAGCAGATCTTCGATTCGTTGCGCGTTATTCAATATCCGTAACTTACGCCGTGCCACTTGCTGAATCTGATTCGGAAGGTGGCGCGAGAATTCGCCGAGCCAGACCTTGCGGGTTTCTTCATCGTGGAAGTCCATAATCATGGAGAGCCATACTATCGCATGGCGATAGTATGGTCAAGCGTACGCCAAAATAGTTTCGTCGTTCCGCGCGACACAAATAATACGTAGCTTCATATTTGCTTCAACTGGCCTCGCAACTTAGCCCAACCTCACACCGAACGGCGCTCCGATTTAATAGTGCGGCATATCGATGACTTGCTTGTGACTATGAAGACGGTGAAAGACGCGCATCCATTTGCTGTTGTAGCGATGGTGGTGTTATCCGAACGCCTGCATGCGATATGGCGCTTGCCACCGGGCGACGCAGACTATCCGTTACGCTGGGCGCTCATCAAAGCCGGAATTTCGCGCCGGCTGGCTAAAGGCGAGCCCATTCGAGCCAGCCGCCAAGCCAAGCGTGAGCGAGGCAACTTGCAGCGGCGGTATTGGAAACATCAAATCCGTGATGAGATTGATCTTGCGCGGCAGGTCGATTACATTCATTACAATCCCGCGAAACATGGCTGGGTCACTCACCCTGTTGATTGGCCACATTCAACATTGCATGGCTATATTGAGCTGGGGATAGCAGCATTGGATTTGGGGGGCAAATAGGTGTGGAGTAGATGGTTATGGTGAGCGGT
This sequence comes from Candidatus Nitrotoga sp., assembly GCA_046593855.1. Classification (GTDB taxonomy): domain Bacteria; phylum Pseudomonadota; class Gammaproteobacteria; order Burkholderiales; family Gallionellaceae; genus Nitrotoga. The sequence continues at coordinate 1,770 of JBKJQT010000046.1, forward strand.
GAGATGTTGGGCTTCATTTCATTCAACCCAAACTACCGAGCGCTTGTTGGTATCAAGCACTCGAAACTGCTACCCCAACCACACCATGCAAGTGATAACGAGTTTAGTGCTGCGCACTATGATCTCTTAACGGTTTTATCTGTAAAATAAATAAAAAGCCCCAATGATGATAAAAGTAATGCCGTACTGGTAATGATCGCTACTGGATAGTATAAATTACCGGCCAAATCCAATTGACTATATTTAATGACCATAATTAACCCCTCTAGAGATAAAGCAACGCAAACAGTTCCAATAAACCTAGGTAAAGTTCTCCGTAAGCTGGCTACAACATTCTCCTCATCCACTTCTGCAAGGTCTGAATATTCTTTATCAATAACCAAGGATAATTCAAAGACAGCCAGAGCTATGATGCCTGTATTTATGCTACTTAAAAAAACCTCCACAATATTTTTTTTGCTCAATATACCTTCCACAATCGTGATAAGTAATGAACAAATAATAGCTAAAGCTACCCCCAAAAAAATCAGTGAGAGTAATTTTGCAAAAGTTCTTTTTATAAATAAACTACTTGATTTATTCATTGGCGGATTCAAGTTCGAAGTGCAACAGTTAATGGTGGCTTGGTATAGCGCATCTCCACTCCAAATAATACTTCATGCGGTGATCTAAAACCCAACACTTTGCATGGCCGGTGGTTGAGCCGTTCTACTGTCTGCCGCACTTGCTCTTCAGTAATGTCAGTCAACTCCATTTCTTTGGGGAAGTACTGCCGGAATAACCCATTACTGTTCTCGTTCAGACCGCGCTCCCAGGAACTGTATGGTTGCGTGAAATAGATCGCAGTCTGTAGTTGAGCTGCGATGCTTTCATGCCCCGCAAACTTACGGCCGTAATCGAATGTGATGGTGCGGCATTTGTCTTTATGGGGACTCAGCAAACTCGTTGTTACAGCCGTTACACCATCAGCATGTTTGCTGCGTATGTGCCCTGCCAACACATAGCGCGACCTCCTTTCAGCCAGTGTAACCAGCCCGCCTTTGTGATTCTTGCCGATGACGGTATCACCTTCCCAATCACCCATGCGCGTCTTTTGGCCAACGATTTCCGGACGCTGATCAATACTAACACGGCTCTTGATCATGCCTCGCCGCTCTTGCCCACTTGCATATCGCTTGCGGCGTGGTTAAGCCAATCGGGGCTTTGTATGCTGGCGCAAAGACACTGTTTATACCTCACAACATAATGAAGCTATCTCGTGAGTAGTTTCAGGGAAAGTAATTAATCCGCAATCCCGTCGCACTTCGCGGCTCTTTTAGCCAATAACAAGCCCGGTAGGTTGGCGCTAAGTTTGCGAAGCCCAACATTACAAGGTGATGAACCACATGCCTTACCGAAGTGCCAATGCGTCGGAGGCATATACTTCTTCACTGTAAATCTGGCTGAACGGCGCTCCGATTTATTGGTTCGGCATATCGATGATTTGCGTGCGGCAATGAAAACGATAAAAGACGCGCATCCGTTTGCTGTTCTGGCGATGGTGGTGTTACCCGAACACTTGCATGCGATAGAGTGCTTGCCATCAGACGATGCCGATTATCCGTTACGCTGGTCGCTCATCAATGTTGGTTCTCGCGGCGGCTGGCAAAAGGCGAGCCCATTCGAGCCAGTCGCCAAGCCAAGCGTGAGCGAGGCATCTGGCAGCGGGGGTAATGGGAACATTAAATCCGGGGTGAGATTAATCTTGCGCGGCACGTCGTTTACATTCATAGCATTCCCGTAAAACATGCTGGGTCACTCACCCTGTTGATTGGCCACATTCAACATTGCATGGCGACATTGTGCGGGGGATAGCAGAATCGGATTGGGGTGCGCAAAAAGGTGATGGAGTAGATGGTTATGGTGAGCGGTGAGAAGTTGGGCTTCATTTCTTTCAACCCAACCTACCATGCTTTTAAGGTCGTCGAGCGTGAATCAGGGTATTGCGTGCCTGTGAGCGTGGCAAATTCACGAGGAATCGTCGGTTAAAGATTGCCCACAATACGATCGGTATGAGGCTGGGAAAAATGAGATTGCCGATCTGATATCCGAGCGCGATGGCCTCCTTGCGGCAGCCGAGCAAACCAGCCTGCGTTGAAACCTCATGGCCGAGTGTTACGCCGACTTGTGCCAGGAAATCGAAAGCGATGCCCCAGTTCTGGAAGGGCAGGAGAACTACCGCGCCGACCAGGATTTTCCACCACTGGGCGCGTGCGGCAAACATCAGCGCTAGGAAGAACGCCAGGCCGTAGGTGTAGATCAGGGGATTCACTTCCGGTAGCAGCAAGGCGGTTAGTCCCGGCTCGGGGTGCACCTCGATCGTGGTTATGAAAACCAGATCGATTCCCGGCTGCTCCAGTGCCGATATGATACCGGGTTTGAGCTGGTCCACCAGCAGGCGAGCCAGTGCGCCGGCGGCGGCTGCGTGATACTGCGCGTTAAAATACCATGCCGCGAAGCAAGGCGGCAACCATAGGATGGTGCGCAGAACAAACTTCTCAAGCGAAGGAGTCCCCGCCATCATAGCGTTGTTGCCTGCTGTGCGCTGGCGTTTAACGATGGAGCCAAGGGTGAGGCAGAGGGCGAGGACGGCGGCATCATTCTGATCCAGACCAGCCAGACAACCAGCACATCGAGCATGATCAGCGCCTGCCACAGATAAAGATGCGCCCACTCGAAGACCTTCATATTCCACTGGCCGAGATAGAACAGGCTGATCACGCGCACGATATTCAGTACCTGCACCGCAGACAGGCCGACGAAGATGCCGATCACGCGGTGCTTCCAGGGCGCAGGAAAGGCGAGCATGGCGGCACTCAGAACAATGGCTGCCTCAATGCCGTTGCATCCCGCCTCGACGGAAATCGCGAAGCCGTTGGTCGTGCTCTGCAGGATCTTGCCGAAAGCGGCAACGTGCGAAACGAAGAGCATGATCAGGCCGGCACTAATGCGCACCAGCGCTGCGGTCCACGGCAGCACGATGGCGCTTTGCACGGGCTGCGTCAACTCGGCCGGGAACAGCGTGACCAGAATGACGATGAAGAGTATGAAGAAGCGCAGCATGAATGAGAGGCTTGAAATTATTGGAGAGGGGAGGCGGAAACGCAGGCCAAAAAAAAGGGGCGCTTGCGCGCCCCCGGATTTGCCACGACTACCTTGTTTGCCTGCGCATCGCCACAAAGCCTGTGACAGCCAGGAGGGCGATTAGCAGGATCATCGCCCACTCAGAGAGGGTAGGGATGCCGGTGGCTGCGACGGGAGGTGGGACTGGAACGGCGGCGGTGACGCAGGTCGGTATCGCAATGGTGTCTGTGTCTATCGTGACTGTATTGCCAAAAGCCAGGGCCCTTCCTTCGAAATTTACAGTACTTCCTATGGTGATGTCATTTGCAGCACCTGCGCCTTCAAGGATATTTCCCTTGAAGCTAGAGTTTGCTCCAATCGTCGTGGCGCCATTGGGCGCCCAAAATACATCGGAAGCGCAAGCGCCACCTGTAGTGACAACATTGGAATTGGCTGCCGGATCAAACGCCCCACCTGGTCTGAAGACGTAAGAGCCGGCGCCACTAAGGGTCACTGTCGTGCCTGTGGTGATGCTCATTGCGCCAGTGCTGGAATAGCAACCAGGAGGGAAGGTTCCAGGCAGATTAGCCCCAATGGTTATCGCGTTTAGAGCAACCGCAGCGCCGAGAGGGGTACAGGATTGAGAAAGCAGATTCGCCCGGGCGCTGCCTTGATCTGTCCCCGTGGCACTCGGACAAGGCACCACTGTTGCGCCGCTAATTGTCGGGCTTGTTGCGGGTCCCGTGGTATAACAAACATCCCCAGTGATGGTGCTTCCACCCGTGGTGTTGGTCAAGGTGCTGGAAACGATCCCATATGTGCTGGTCGATCCAAGACTTGGCGACGTCGCCGCCAGTACCGGACCGGAAACTAAAAGAAACGCAGCTCCCAGACCTGCCAGCAAGCCACAATAACTTCGTTTTAACCTGGAGTTTCCTTCGGCAACGTGGGGCACAATACGCCGGGATGGAGTGCTCTGATCGTTCATGGCATGACCCTCAGAAAAATTAAAAATTATTATCACACACTTTTGCAGCTTGCCCATTATCTTGATAAAAATATCACAAAAGCCGCTCCTACATGGGCTAATGGATAATACATGGTTAAAACATAAGCCAACCCAGGATCAATGGGCTGGCCTTTTGTTGCTTGCGGAATATTTCGGACTCTGGCGGTTACTTCTGAACCGGCTTTTGCACCTTTACTTCCACCATTTTGCGGCGGTTGGGTTGCAGGCATTCAACCAACTTCTTGTTCTTGCCGCTGACCTTGCCTTTCACGTTATCGCAGGAAACAACCGGCTCGGATTCGCCTTTGGCGGCGGTTTCAATGCGATTAGCCTCAACACCTTGGCTAACCAGGTAGTCCTTCACCGCAGCCGCAAGGCGCTGGGATAGTTTCTGATTGTAGGCGTCGGAGCCGATGCGGTCGGTATGGCCGGTCACCAGTACCATTTCAACTTGCGGATATTCCTTCATCTTGCCAACGACTTCAATGTCCGGTTGTTTCTTGCCGTCAGCGTGGATGACTGATTTGTCAAAATCAAACAGCGTTTCAGCTTGCAGGGTGATGGGGGCGAAAGCCGCTTTTTCCGAGCAGGCGACAGGAACAGGAGCAGCAGCAGGTGCTGCAGCGGGTGTCTGGGCTTCTGCCATTTTTGGCTCAGCTTTCTTTACCAGATCCGGATCGCATTCCTCAATCGTCATGGCCGGTGTCCAGTAGCAGGTTCTCCAGCATTCGTTGTAGTTGTTCTTGACCAGATTGCCGCGGGTGTCGATCAGATAGCCCGGTAAGTTGGGCTGAAAGAAATGAAGCTTCATATCACACAGGGGGCGGATGAACAGATACGTTACCGACTTGCCAATACGGGGGAAGGTACACGAAATCGGACAGAAACTAGTCCGATAAACCATTCTCCAACTATACCGCTTCATAGTCTCCCCTGTTTTTCTACACCTACCGGTTTCAGGTACAATTCTGCGCAATGACTGCCCGCCTACCTCGACCCATTCCTGCTGGATCTCTACACGCTCGTCGTGCCGCACGTATTGAATTGCTTGTTCCAATCGAATTTCCGCTTGAGCTGCCGGTGGTATTGCGGCGTGAAGAATTGGCGCAAGCCATCGTTGCAAACCAGGTGATCATCGTATGTGGTGAGACGGGTTCTGGTAAAACCACGCAGCTACCTAAAATCTGTTTGAGTCTGGGCCGGGGTGTGCAAGGTCTTATTGCCCACACCCAGCCACGCCGTGTCGCGGCGCGGTCTGTGGCAACGCGCATTGCGTTTGAATTGAAAACCGAGTTGGGTGGCCTGGTGGGCTATAAGATTCGCTTTAATGACAAGGTGTCGGCGGATACCTGCATCAAGCTGATGACCGATGGTATTTTGCTGGCGGAAATCCAGAGCGATCGGCTGCTAAAAAAATATGACACCATCATTATCGATGAGGCGCATGAGCGCAGCCTGAATATCGATTTCCTGTTGGGTTACTTCAAGCAGCTGTTGCCACGCCGTCGTGATCTCAAGCTCATAATCACTTCTGCAACGCTGGATGCGGAGCGCTTCGCTAAGCATTTTAGCGGTGCGCCGATCATGCTGGTCAGTGGCCGCAGTTATCCGGTGGAAGTGCGTTACCGTCCGTTGCAAGAGAATGCCGAAGGCGAGATGCAGGATATTCCACAGGCGGTGTGTACCGCGCTGGACGAGCTGGCGGTGAATGGCTTGCGCGGCGATATTTTGGTTTTCCTGCCGGGCGAGCGCGAAATTCGCGAAACTGCGGAGGCTTTGCGCAAACATCATCCCGTGGGAGTGGAAATCTTGCCGCTGTTCTCGCGCCTGTCGGCGGCCGAGCAGGATCGCGTATTCAAAACTTCGGGCATGCGTCGCGTTGTGCTGGCCACCAATGTTGCAGAGACTTCCTTAACCGTACCGAATATCGGCTATGTGATCGACAGCGGGCTGGCTCGCATCAATCGTTACAGCATACGGCAAAAAGTAGAGCAATTGCGCGTGGAAAAAATCGCGCGTGCTGCCGCCAACCAGCGCGCCGGGCGTTGTGGGCGGGTGATGAGCGGGATATGCGTGCGTCTGTATGACGAGCCGGATTTCCTGGCGCGCACAGAATATTCCGATGCGGAAATTTTCCGTGTGTCGTTGGCAACAGTAATATTGCGTATGAGTGCGCTGGGCTTGGGCGAAGTCGAACAATTTCCTTTTATCGAGCCGCCCGGATCGCGTTCAATAGCCGATGGCTACCAGTTGCTGGCGCAATTGAATGCGATAGATGAAGACCGGCAACTGACGCCGCTGGGACGCGAGCTGGCAAAGCTGCCGCTCGACCCGAAAATCGCACGCCTTCTGCTGGCCGGGAGGCAATATCACTGCCTGCAGGAAATTCTCATTATCGCCAGCGCGCTATCATTGCAGGATCCGCGTGACCGCCCTTCGGAGTGGCGCAAAGCGGCGGATGACGCGCATCAGCGTTTTAATGATGAGCGCTCGGATTTCCTGGCCTATGTGAATTTGTGGGCATGGTTTCAAGAGGCGGTGAAGCATAAAAAATCCAATCGTCTGTGGACAAATGAATGCCGCGAGAAATTCTTATCGCCCCTGCGGCTGCGCGAATGGCATGAGCTGTATCAGCAATTGCACGCACAGGTTGCCGAGATGGGCATGCGGCTGAATGAAATTCCTGCCAGCTATGAGGAAATCCACAAGGCGCTGTTAACGGGTCTGCTGGGTAATGTCGGCTGCAAGAGCGTGGACCGCGAAGCGCATTATCAGGGCGCGCGCGAAATAAAATTTTTTATCGTGCCGAATTCGGTGATTGCGAAAAAAAGTCCAAAATGGGTCGTGGCCGCTGAATTAACCGAGACGACGAAATTGTATGCTCGTTGTGTTGCACGCATCGAACCGGAATGGCTGGAAGAAGTGGGTGCGCATCTGATCAAGCGCCATTATTTTGATCCACACTGGGAGAAGAAGGCGGCACAGGTCGTGGCATTTGAACGCAGCACCTTGTATGGCCTGATTATCAACCCGAAAAAACGTGTGCATTACGGCCCGATGAATGTGCCGGAATCGCGCGCGATATTTATTCGTCAAGCTTTATTGGATGGCGAATTCCATACGCTCGCGCCCTTCTTCTCTCACAACCAGAAATTAATCCAGGATATTGAGGCGCTGGAGCATAAAGCGCGCCGACCGGATGTGCTGGTAGATGACGAATTGATTTTTGCTTTTTACGATAGCATCGTGCCGCCGCACATTTACAATGGCGCGGCATTCGAGGCATGGCGCAAGGAAGCAGAACGCGCCAATCCGCGCCTGCTATATCTTCAACGTGACGATCTGATGCGCCACGAGGCAGCAGGTATCACCACCGATCAGTTCCCACCGCAACTGGTAATGAACAATATTAGCTATGCGCTGGCTTATAACTTTGTGCCGGGCAAGAGCGACGATGGTGTGAATCTCACCGTGCCGCTGGCTCTGATTAACCAGGTATCCGCTCCACGTTGCGAGTATTTGGTGCCTGGCTTGCTGGCAGAAAAAGTGACGCAATTGGTAAAGACTTTACCGCAGAAGTTGCGCCGCCATTTGGTGCCGGTGCCGGAATTCGCTGCCTTGTTTTGTCGTGAGGTGCCGCCCTCGGATACGCCACTGCTGCAGGCATTGGCACGTTATATTCGCGAACAAAAACAATTCGAAGTACTACTGGATGCCTTTCGGTTAGAGCAATTGCCGGCTCATCTCCTCATGAATTTCTATGTAACAGATGAACATGGCAGACAGTTGGGGGTTTCGCGTAATTTCATTCAGTTGCGTGCCGAGCTTGCACCCAAGCTTGCGCCGACCGCTGCAAAGGGTGCAGCTGCAGACCAAAAGCGGGTGCGCTTTACCGATTGGAGTATGGGTGAATTCAAGGAAACTTCAGAAATACAGCGCGCCGGACAAGTTGTAACGCTATTCAACGCATTGGTAGATGAAGACAATGCGGTCTCTTTACGAACATTCGATACTCGCGATGAGGCGCTGAGCGCCCATCGTGCCGGGTTACGGCGCTTATTTATGCTGGCGGTCAAGGATCAGGTTAAATTTCTGGAAAAGAATCTTGGCTTGCAAGCAATGGCAATGCAGTTCTTGTCCTTCGGCAGCATTCAGGATTTGCGCCGCCAGATTTTGGCGGTCACCTTTGATCGCTGCTGTATGAATGAACCCTGGCCAACAAATGAAACCGAATTCATCACGCGTTGCAAGGAAGCCAAGAGCCGTTTGACATTGGTGGCGCAGGAAATCGCGCGGTTGATCGGTGAAATTCTGAGCGAATATCAACTTGTACACAAAAAAATACAAGCTGCCAAATTAAACGGGCAAGCCGTCCAGGATATGCGCATGCAGTACGAGTGGTTGTTACAGAAGGAGTTCATCGCACGCATTCCTTACGAGCGTTTGCAACATCTACCCCGCTATCTAAAAGCGATCAATATGCGATTAGAAAAATTGCGCGTCGATGCGGCACGTGATGCGCGTCAATACACGCAAATGCAATCCTTGCAGCAGGCTTGGCAACGTAAATTAACTGCGCAACAAGGCAATGTTGATGTGCGGATAGGAGAGTTTGGTTGGCTATTGCAGGAATTGCGCGTGTCGTTGTTTGCGCAGGAACTGAAGACGCCCGTGATTGTGTCGGTGAAACGTTTGGAAAAATTGTGGGAACAAATGTAGTCCTGCCAATGGGAATCCGGGAAGGATGGGTCGTCAGGTATAATCCGCGCAACCACACCGCGCGAATTACTGGAGCAGATAGCATCGGAGTCGGAAGTGGAAGGTGAGATGCACGGTGAAGCTGCCATTTCGGAGAGTTTGCGCATACAGATTTTCCCCGGATTACACTTGAAAGGTGCGGCAAATTTACTCATCATGCCGAATCTGGATGCAGCGAAGTCCATTCATATCCTGACCCTCAATGCCACTGTGCATCGTATCGTAAATATGAGTGCGCTGGCGGTAACGGGGGGTTGAAACTCATAGTAAGGAGGTTATATGTCGGACAAGTTAAATACTCAAGAAGTTGCCATGCTGCGCGAGGAGCTGGAGATACTGATGAATGAGCGTACTGGCTTATTGAAAGTGGTGGGAGCCGCCGCTGTGCTGGTGGCAAATACCGATGGTCGCAACTTACCACCGGAGGCGGCAGAAGCGGCAGAGATGCTATCGAAGTACGTAAATGATCTGTCCGAGGAAACACTGAAAGATGCGCTGGAAATTGTGCATGCTGAGGTTGGCCCCGGCGATTTGTAAACGCTCGATGGGGACGGTCAGATGAGTGCGCCAGAAAAGCTTGGCTTGGTTCTGACGGGAGGTGGCGCACGCGTCGCTTATCAGGTGGGCGTGCTGAAGGCCATCGCCGAGTTTCTGCCGCGGCATGCACATAATC
>JBKJQT010000134.1:0-2517 GCA_046593855.1 Candidatus Nitrotoga sp.
CTGATATCAAAAAAAATGCTGAACAGAAGATGAATAAGACGCTGGAAACGCTCAAGGTGGATTTTGGCAAGATTCGTACTGGTAGGGCACACACAGGTATTCTGGATCATGTAACCGTAGATTATTACGGCAGTCCCACGTTGATTAGCCAAGTTGCTAATGTGACTTTGATTGATGCGCGTACCATCGGGGTACAACCGTGGGAAAAAAATATGATCGCAGCGGTGGAAAAAGCAATACGGGACGCTGATCTGGGGCTGAACCCGGCGACTAATGGGGATTTGATCCGCGTACCAACGCCAATGCTGACTGAAGAACGACGCCGCGATTTGATCAAGGTAGTGCGTAGTGAGTCTGAGAACGCTAAGGTGGCTATACGCAATGTACGTCGCGATGCCAACGAGCATCTTAAGAAGTTGCTCAAGGATAAAGAAATCGGTGAAGATGATGAGCGCCGTGGGCAGGATGAGGTGCAGAAACTTACAGACCATTTCGTAGTAGAAATAGACAAGTCGCTGCAAATAAAAGAAATTGACCTGATGGCAGTTTAACTGCACGACATATGGATTTTACTTCCATGAGAAAGCGAGCGACTTGCTTGCTTGTGCGACCAACAGGGTCGCTGTCCTCGCGAGATTACTTCAGAGGTTCTTGATGGCGTTATTTCAAAGTCCCACTCGCACCGTCCCAGCTATACTTCAAGTGCCACGCCATATTGCCATCATCATGGATGGTAATGGTCGCTGGGCAAAGCAGCGCTATTTGCCACGTATTGCCGGGCATCAACGCGGGGTGGAAACGGTACGCGAGGTCGTGAAAGCCTGCCGCAAACTGGGGGTCGAATACCTTACCCTGTTTGCTTTTAGCAGCGAGAACTGGCGTCGACCGGCAGACGAAGTTTCTTCTCTGATGCAGTTATTCCTGAAAATGCTTGAGCGTGAAGCATTCAAGTTGGACGAAAACAATATTCGGCTAAAAATAATAGGCGATCGTAGTCGTTTCGATGCCAATCTTAATCAATGCATTTTAGACGCGGAACAATTGACTACAGACAATGCTAGCTTAACGCTTACTGTTGCTGCTGACTACGGTGGACGCTGGGATATTATGCAAGCCACGCAGAAGATGCTGCAAGCGCGCCCTGATTTGGTTGACGGTTTTAATGAAGAAGACCTGGAAGCATACCTTTCCATGCACTATGCGCCTGAGCCAGATTTATTTATCCGTACGGGTGGTGAACAACGCATCAGTAATTTCCTGCTATGGCAACTGGCTTATACCGAGTTATATTTCACCGATACGCTGTGGCCAGCCTTTGATGGCGAAGCATTGAAATTAGCTATCCAGTCCTACTATGCGCGGGAGCGTCGCTTCGGCCGAACGAGTGAACAAGTTCATAACGAGCGAATGCAGGATGGGGAAATTAATGCTTAAGCAGCGTGTAACTACAGCCGCCCTCCTACTAGTATTGTTCCTGTTAGCGCTGTTTTTATTGCCCACTTTGGGGTGGGCTGCGCTGGTGATTATCATGGTGATGCAAGGTTCATTGGAATGGGCGCGCTTATCCAGACTGTCCAGAAAAACTGTTAGTGTTTATTTATGGCTGACGCTGGTAGCGATGCTTGGTATTGTTTGGCTTGATACGCAATATCCCGGGGAGCTTGAGTCATTGCATATGCTGATATATGGAATGTCGGCGCTGTTATGGTTAATTATGGTGCCACTTTGGCTTATAGCTCGTTGGCACGTGCGTCAGCCGTTGTTGATGATGCTAACGGGTTGGATACTCTTGATTCCGACTGGCTTGGCGATGATGGAATTGCGTATACTAAATCCCTGGTGGCTATTAGGGGTGATTGGGCTAGTATGGGTGGCAGACATCGCCGCTTATTTCAGCGGACGCAAATTTGGCAAGAACAAGCTTGCGCCCAATATTAGTCCTGGGAAGACTTGGGAAGGAGTATTCGGCGCACTGCTCGGAGTTACCGCCTATGTTTTGCTTATTGTTTGGGTAAGCGACCTTTTCACTAACTACGAAGCGCTGCCCGGCATGTTAATCGCGTCCTGGGGATGGGTGGGACTGGCAGTGATCGGTGATTTGTTCGAGTCGGCTATTAAACGCCAAGCGGGGGTTAAGGACAGCGGCACATTGCTTCCCGGCCATGGTGGCTTGCTGGATCGCATTGATGCTCTGACTTCAACTTTGCCATTGGCTGCAATGGTGATTCTGCTCCAAAGGGTGGGATGAAAAGCATAAGTCATCTCACCATACTTGGTTCTACTGGCAGCATAGGTACCAGTACATTGGATGTCGTGGCGCGTCACCCTGGGCGCTATCGCATCATGGCACTCACTGCACAGTGTCAAGACAATGTTTTGTTTGAGCAATGTGTTCGTTTCATGCCGCGCTATGCTGTGTTGCTGGACGAGGAGGCAGCCACGCGTCTGGCGCAGCGTATCGCTTTAACCGGCTTGGATGTGGAAGTTTTATGTGGTGCCGCGGCACTGGAGCGGGTT
>JBKJQT010000292.1:0-3392 GCA_046593855.1 Candidatus Nitrotoga sp.
TCCGGGCACAGGTTGCTAAGACGGATGTGGAGGCTATCCGTAATGCAACAAACAAAGGATGGGTTTTGGGCGATAATCACTTTGGCGCAAAGGTGGCGGCACTCACGGAGCGACGGGCAATGCCTCTGCTACGAGGCAGACCGAAACGTGAGGTGTCAGATTAAATCGAATATGACCCTGTTTTTTGCTATTTTTTCTAAAGGCGGATGGGCAGTGGAAACTGTACTGTCTGGTGCATGATGTTGAAAAACTAGCAAACCACGGTTATGCGAGATAAGGATGCCAAGAGGATGCATCCTCACCTATGTATCGCATGCATATACCTGTCAGTCTATCCTGGTCTGCAATGAAGATGTCCGAGAAAATTTCAGGGGGCAGGAAATGAAAATGACAGTCTGGTTTGAAAAATTTCTACCTAAAGCTGAATCAGGTGTTCAGAATGGGGTTTTTCTACAACCTTGTTAGAAGAATCACGTATGAAAAAACTCTTGTTTGTTGTAGCAGTTCTGTTTGCTGGATATTCCTACTTCAGCAGCCAACATAACGCCACTCCCAATAATGCATCAATTGCTGCACAGAGCCAGAGCCCAGGTAAATCCAATTCGTTAATTGCGAATACATTTTCAAACCAATTAACTGCTGCACAGAACCCTAGCTCGGATAAATTTGATGAGGTAATTGCAAATGCATTTGCAAACCAAATTAGTAACCTATAGGTCTCTGGTCAAGGTGTCGTCATCATGGTGCTACCCGATGACAACAGCGGCAGTAGGTATCAAAAATTCAAAATCAAGTTGACAAATGGTCAAACTATGTTGGTCGCACACAATATTGATATTGCCACTAGGGTCAGCGGTCTAAGTGAAGGCGATTCGATTATGTTTAGTGGTCAGTACGAGTGGAACGAAAAAGGCGGGGTTTTGCATTGGACGCATCGAGATTCCAATGGATCTCACCCCATCTGGGTGGCTACAACACCAAGGTCAAACCTATCAATGAGACCTTCTAACCAGGCGTTCAATCTCGTTCCCTTCGGTCGCTGGACGCTGCGCGATAAAGCCGCGTAGCGCCGGTTAGCTCTACTTTGGGCATCTTGCGGTTTTGATTTGAAAAAGGTGTAGAACTATGCATACAATACTTGGCGCCAATGGCATCATTGCTCGGGAGCTTTCGCGAGCACTAGCAGTATATGCATCTGATATCCGACAGGTGAGTCGGAATCCTCGCAAGGTCAACCCGAGCGACGAGATACTTGTTGCCGACCTCTTGGACAGGCAAGCAACAGCCAATGCGGTGGCAGGTAGCGAAGTGGTCTATCTGGTAGCCGGCTTAAAATACAAGGCAGCTGTCTGGCAAGAGCAATGGCCACGTGTAATGAGCCATGTAATCGATGCCTGCAAGCAGCACGGCGCACGCCTTGTGTTTTTCGACAACGTTTATGCCTATGGCCGGGTGGACGGACTAATGACGGAGGATATGCCGTTCAACCCCATCAGCAAGAAGGGCGAGGTCAGAGCAATGATTGCAACGATGCTGCTTGATGAAATGCGCAGCGGCAATTTGCAGGCGATGATCGTGCGTTCGGCTGATTTCTACGGTCCCGGCGCGATACAAAGCTTTCCACATGCTACCGTGTTCGAGCGCCTCAAGGCTGGAAAAGCGCCGCAGTGGATAGGCGACCCGAATACTGTACACACCTTTACCTTTACGCCAGATGCAGGCCGTGCAGTAGCTGCGCTGAGCAAATCATCGGAGGCATACGGCCAAACGTGGCATTTACCTACTACCGAGGAACCACTTACCGGAGCGGACTTCGTGCGTTTAGCATGCGATCTGGCAGGACAACCCTACAAGCTTCAAGTTGCACCCCGCTGGGTGCTGAAACTCATGGGTATTTTCATACCAGTACTTCGTGAAAATGAAGAAATGATGTACCAATTTGAGTATGACTATCGCTTCGACAGCAGCAAGATTGAATCCGCATTTGGTTTACAACCGAAACCATACAGACAGGGAATCCGCGAGTCACTGGGGCTAGGGGTACAAAGCCATGCGTAACAACATGCCCAACAAGTCATTCCAGCCGACCGCTTGCGGCGGCTGAACTCCAACGTTGGGCACCATAGAATATGCGTCTCTGGTCATTGCATCCTAAGTATCTCGACCCACAAGGCCTTGTCGCGTTGTGGAGGGAGACACTGCTTGCGCAAGCGGTTCTGCGTGGCGAAACACGCGGGTATCGTAATCATCCGCAGTTGGATCGGTTCAAGAATACTTCGGCGCCGCTCGCCGCCATCTCGCTGTATCTGAAGGCCATTCATGCCGAGTCTGAGGAGCGCGGCTTTTCCTTTAATAAAAGCAAGATAAGACCAACAAGAACGTCAGTAACGCTAACCGTCACGTCTGGCCAGACGGCGCACGAGTGGGCGCATCTCATGGCAAAACTAGAGGCTCGCAGTCCTGCGCTCTATCAAAAGTGGCGAAAAATAAATGAGCCGGAAGTGCATCCCCTATTTAAGGTGCATACCGGAGAAGTTGAATCATGGGAGCGTCGGGAACCTTTCGGCAGCAGTATGTCATTACCAGACACTCAATTGGTGTTGCCCCAGGAACCTCTTGTCAATAGAAATTAACCATTCGTCCCTTATAAATTGACAGCATTGGAAGTGCTCAATAACCTGCTCACACTTGGCAAATTTTCTGAAAGGTATCCCGCTTCGATAAGCCAAGGATAGACATAATGATCAGTGATTCAGGGTGGGCATTGCTTTTGTTAAATGTCAAACCTGCTGATCTGCTTGGCGCAAACTTCTGAGAGTAGTCGGAAAGCTCACCATCGCAACCGGCATCAATGTGCCAATAGCGGCCGGTCATGAAATTTCCGCATTGTGGACATTCGTCACGGATGTTTTAAATATTAAAATGAAATGGCTCTTGATTTAAAAAAGTAATTTTTCTGTCGCACGGTAAGGCATTTTGCGAAGCTAAACAATTTTATATTCGGTGGCTATACCTGATACAGCTATGGAGGAAGTTACGGCAATTCCGACTACCGAATGAGGCCCTTATTCGTGTCTTTTATCGAGGTTGGAAGCAACAAGAGCGTATGTAAAACCTCAGTCCTTCATCTTGCCACATCGTAGTTAACAGAAATATTCAAACCTGCCTGCAATAAAAATATGGACTTAAAAATGAATTGGAAGCCTTTGTAAATGCAACAATAATTTTCAACAATAGCGGTAACAATTTCTTAATAAGGTTCGTTTTATGGCGCAACATTTTTTATGAAAAAAATCGGTAAATATATCATTGTCAAGGAGTTGGGGTCTGGAGCGACTAGCAAGGTGTTCCTTGCAATAGATCCGTTCAGTAATAAGAAAGTGGCAATCAAG
>JBKJQT010000410.1:0-3483 GCA_046593855.1 Candidatus Nitrotoga sp.
TGACCGGGTGTCAGTTGCCGCAACGCGGCAGTGATTCGTTTCAACTCCAGCCTTCTCATTTCTGCCTCCTGCATGAACCGGCGCACATGCACCGTGACACACAGTATGCACGTCAGAATGGCTCACCAGATGAGCTACCAATATGATTTACGAACACAGCCAATCGAAAAGCTATGGCACAATACGAAAGTGTGAGCAGATAGATTTCAGCACACGATGATGTCGAAAGCAATCGATATTCACACTGCCTGAATTCTTGACTTTCATCGTGCAGTATCTATAGATACATGACTATCACATAGTCAAGCTTACCCAATGGCTACGAGAAATATATCCGTATTGCTACAATGATGAAGATCATACCTCTAATTAATGAACTGCTGGGTTTACCCTCATTGCTCCTGATCCGGCGTTGATTGCCAGTCATAAAGGAGCTCCTAGCATGACGGTTGCTTCCCCATAAAACGGGAGAATTTCTGTTTACCTTTTAATTTCTGCTCATGAGCGGTTTTTTTGGAGTTATAGTGGGATGAGTCGCATATTAATTATAATTGTTATCTTCATAGTCATCTACGTGCTGCTCAAGTACTACCGCAAGCAGATGCCAAAAAAAAATGTACTCGGCGAAGATATATCAAAGCACAGAGAAAATATGGTGCGTTGCGCGCACTGCGGTGTGCATCTGCCTAAAGGTGAGAGCATTATGATCGATCACAAGCATTATTGCAGTGAGGTGCATCGCCATGCACACACTGACGAGCCTGAATAATCTCTAATACCAGATGAGTTTTGATGTGGGATAACCTACCTCTCTCCACGTGGCATCCATTGCGCCCAAGATCTTATTCTCCGCCAGCACCGGACGCGATGTGGCGCTCAATTTACTTCTTCAATCTTTATCGCCTAACCCTAAGCGGACTATTTGTATTTCTGGTGAGCATTTTTGGTAATGCCCTGTCGTTGGGTTCAAGTGCTCCATCGCTGTTCTTTCGCACCAGTCTCATATACATCTTATTGACCTTGATTTCACTTTTAACCATCAAGTTACGTCGGCCACGATTTGACTTGCAATTGGCATTTCAGGTAGGAACAGATATTGTTTGTATAACAGTTTTATCGCACGCCAGCGGGGGTATACAAAGCGGTTTAGGAGTATTGCTACTAGTATCGCTGACCACTACAGGATTGATTAGCCGTGGCAAGACTACTCTGTTTTTCGCGGCACTTGCCAGCATTGCAGTGTTGTTGCAGCATTCTTACGCAGTGCTTACCCAAGATGCGGCGGTAGCCCAATATGTGCAGGCCGGATTACTGAGCACCGCTTATTTTGCCGTTGCTTGGTTGGCGCATACCATGGCCAAATATGCCAGTGCCAGCGAAAATCTGGCCGCTCTGCGCGGTGTAGATCTGGCCAACATGGCGGAAACTAACAGACTGGTGATTCAGGATATGCCAGACGGCGTGCTGGTGGTGAATGAGAGCGGAATGGTCAGGCAATACAATCCTGGCGTGGAACGTTTGCTAGGATACACGTTTTCAAATACTAATAATGCCACACTGGAAAGTTGCGCGCCTCTATTAGCGGATCGGTTCGCCATTTGGCGGCAGCACCAGGGGCGTGGACATGAAGTATTACGTTTGCCTATAACCAATCATCAAGTGCGCGTACGTTTCCTGCCAGTAGAGCGCGAAGGATTTTGGGGCGCGATAATTTTCCTTGAGGATATGCAACGCGTTCAGGCGCAGGCTCAGCAGATCAAACTCGCAGCACTGGGGCGATTGACTGCCAATATTGCCCATGAGGTGCGTAACCCACTGTCAGCTATTAGTTACGCAACTGAATTACTGCAAGAAGAAAAGCATGATCCGGCGCAGACTCGTCTGTTTCAGATCATTATGGACAATACCGCAAGATTGAACCACATCGTGGAAGATGTGCTGCAGTTGAACCGGCGCGACAGGGTGCAAAGCGAAGATTATAATTTAACAGAGAAACTGCCCCTCTATATTGAGGGGTTGCGTCATACCCAAGGCGTGTCGCAGGAAATATTTTTTATTAAGACTGCCCCGGCTTGCATAATCAGGTTTGATCTTGGCCATCTCGATCAAGTATTGTGGAATTTATGTCGCAACGCTCTGCGTTATTGCAGCAAGCTGGCAGGCAGTGTGCAACTATGTGCATGGTGCTCCAATGATGGGAGGACGATACTGGAAATTCTGAATGATGGGCCTCCAGTTGCCCCCGAAACCGTTCAACAATTGTTCGAGCCTTTCTTTACCATGACGGCCGGGGGTACCGGTTTAGGCCTGTATATTGCACGCGAACTGTGCGAAGCTAACGGGGCAACGCTTGAATATAGGCAGCCGGCAAAGGGCGGTGCGTGTTTCCGCATTGTGTTTGGGGATCAAAATGAACGTTGAAATACAGGCCGGCACTGCGCGCGTCTTGGTGGTGGATGACGAGCCGGATATATTGGAGCTGATCGAGTTGGCGCTGCTACGCATGGGATTGCAGGTCGACCGCGCTAGTAATGTACAAGAAGCCTTGCAACAATTAAGTACTAAAACATATCAGCTATGTCTGACAGATATGCGCCTGCCGGATGGAGAAGGACTGGAGGTGGTGCAATATATTATTGCTCGCGACATGCATGTGCCAGTCGCAGTGATTACCGCGCATGGCAACATGGAAAATGCGATTTTTGCACTTAAGGCGGGCGCTTTCGACTACCTCTCCAAGCCAGTTGCGCTGTCCCAGTTGCGCGCTTTGGTCAATGCCGTGCTGAAGCTGCCGCCGCCATCCGCCACCGTGCGGAAAGGCGTGCGAACGTTGTTGGGACATTCCCCGGCCATGGAGAAGGTGCGCGACCTGATCGACCGGGTGGCGCGTAGCCAGGCACCAGTGCATATCAGTGGCGAATCAGGTAGTGGAAAAGAATTGGCTGCGCGGCTGATCGTTGAAAAAAGCGCTCGGCGCGATCAACCTTTCATCACGGTAAACTGCGGGGCGATCCCGGAAACGCTTATGGAAAGCGAATTTTTCGGTTATCGCAAGGGCGCATTCACCGGTGCGGAAAAGGATCGCGAGGGTTTATTCCAAGCTGCCAATGGCGGTACTTTATTCCTTGACGAGGTTGCCGATTTACCTCTACCCATGCAGGTAAAATTGTTGCGAGTAATCCAAGAGAAAAAAGTGCGTAAGGTGGGCGCCACGCAAGAAGAACCCGTGGATGTACGTATCATCAGCGCCACCCATGATGCATTGGCGGAGCAAGTGCAGCAGGGGAAATTCCGTCAGGATCTGTATTACCGTCTGAATGTGATTACCTTGCTTATGCCACCGTTGCGCGCAATGCGGGATGACATCGCCGAAGTTGCTAACCATTTTTTAGCTCGTTTGTGTGGTGATGCAAAGGTCGAATTGGCATCGTCAGCTTTGAAGGCACTTCAACAATACGATTTTCCGGGTAATGTGCGCGAACT
>JBKJQT010000065.1:0-8295 GCA_046593855.1 Candidatus Nitrotoga sp.
CGCGGTTTCGTTTGAATGAGTACCATAGATCGATGTTCCATCAATACGGGCAACACCAAACAGAATTACCGGCGGCCGATCATCAGGAGAATGCACTACTCCGCAAAGGTGCAGCGCCCCCCCCATTTCAACCTCAGTAGTTACAGCACCCATATCATTTTCCAGCCAAAGTTTGCAAATTTGGTATATCCCGCTGGGCTGCGACACACTTTCCATGTGCGCAGCTTTGCTATTTTTTTCTTCGTGGTACGTCAAATATTCTCGCGTCACATCAAAGCTATTACCATGCATATGCACCTGCCCATCATGAATCCATACTGCTTTCTGACACAGGGTCTGGATGTGGAACATGCTGTGCGAGCACAGCAGCAGTGTTCCGCCTTGACTCAAATAGCCTTCGATCCAGCGAATGCATTTTTTCTGGAATGACTCATCGCCCACAGCCAACACTTCATCAGTAATCAGAATATCCGGTTGCAGGGCAGTTGCCACGGCAAAACCAAGCCGCACCACCATCCCGGACGAGTAATGCTTGATCGGTTCTACAATATGGGAACCGATATCGGCGAACTCAATTATGGAATCCAGTTTGCTGTCGATTTCTGCGTTGCTCATACCCATCAGCGCAGCTGCCAGATGAATATTTTCCAGGCCGCTATATTCGGGGTGGAAGCCGCTACCCAGCTCCAGCAACGCACCGATACGTCCATTTACCACCACTTGGCCAGTAGAGGGCTTGACTACACCGGCGATAATTTTCAAAAGCGTGGATTTACCAGCACCATTTTCCCCGATTAGACCAAGTGATTCCCCTGTTTTCAGCTCCAGATTAACTCCCTGCAGCGCGCAGAAATGTGGCACGTCACCACGCTTGAACAACAAAGCAGCAATCGTGCGCAAGCGGTTACCACCTGTGGCTACGCTGGGATAATTCTTGCCGATATTGGTTAAACTGATAAGAGGTGTTCGCATTATATTCCTGTCTGTTACAAACTAAAGGGAAATATAAATTTGAAGAAGATGGTCATTTTATTTTAAATTCATTGATATAAATTTGTTTTCCATTACGCAACAACCAACTGTTAAAAAAAACATTTTTATTACACAAGTCATGAATCATACGGGCTAAATAAAATCTTCAAAATAGGGTGACAAACGATTAAAAAACCAGCGACCTGCCGTAAAAATCAGCAAACTACCGGCCAGCATTACCATATCATGCCAACCGATCTGGTTATTGCCAGTCATCAATAACTCGCGAATTCTGGTAATAAAAAAGGATAGCGGATTCAACGCAATGACCTGCTGAATCTGCTGTGGCACCAGGCTGGCTGGATAAAGAACAGGGGTGGCGTAAAACCAGATCATGAACAAGGGGGTAAGAAAGTGCTCCACATCCTTGAGCAGCACTTGCAAAGCAGCAAGTACCAGCGCCAGTCCGCTGGTGAACAATAATTGCATGCAAAATAGCAGCAATACCAGAGGCAGAGATGAAAAGTGCAGTTCATTACCGGTGAGAGCAAGCACCGCAAGTACCAACAAAAAACCGACCACATGGACGGCATAAGTAGAAAGAACCGCACCGTACACGAGCAGCTCATGCGGAAAGGCGACTTTTTTGATGAGGCCTCCGCCATTTTGCACTGCCAGCGCGCCACGCTGTGTACCTTCCTGAAAGCACAACCACGGCCATAACGCTACCGCAACAAACAAGATAAAGCTGTGACCTTCCAGCTCAGGAAACTTCACCTTGAAAATAGCCGTGAATACCACCGCATATACTGCCAACAGCGCCAGCGGATGTAACAGCGCCCAGAAAATCCCACTGACGCTGCCTACATAACGGCTTTTAATCTCTCTCGATAGAAAATTAAGCAGCAGCCAGCGGTACGGCCACAAGTTCCTTATCTGCATGGATTACTACTTCATGATCTCAAGCTTGTTTTTTTCCGATGGTTTAACATCACCAGACTTCGCATCAAGATTCGTCCAGAAGCGATTGACAGCCTCTTCATTTAATTTTAATGACGGATCAGTAAGTATCCCACCAACAAGCGTTTTACGATATTCATTCAAATATTTTTCGCGCTCCCCCTGTATGATTTTCTCATTGACCTCTTCAAATGAACGCACCAGCTTTGGTTTTTTTTCAAGCAGCTGAATAATATGGAAGCCAAAAATTGTTTTCACCGGTTCGCTTATATCGCCTGGAGCGCCCATGGCAAAAGCTGTGTCAGAGAATGGCTTGACCATCTTCCCCTCTTCAAAAAAACCAAGATCCCCCTTGTTCCCTTTAACGCTCGGGTCATCAGAGTATTCCAAGGCTAATTCTTCAAATTTTTTGCCACCAACCGCCTGTTCGCGAACTAGCTTGATGCGCTGCAACGCTTCTTCCGGTGTACGCTTTTTAGTATCTACCAAGATATGGGAAACACGCACTTTCGTTGGCAACGTATATTTTTCGATATCAACCTGGTACAACTCGCGAGCACGCGCGTCAAAATTCGGTAACGTAATAGCCTTGGTAACGCGAGTGATTTGTTCCTGAGCAAGCAATTTGTCAGCTGCCATTTCAATTTGTTTACTCATTGCAGGTTCACGATCAATTCCGGCACTGCGCGCCTGCGCAGCCAGTGTCTTAGTGACCAGCAAGTTTTCCAGCAACTTGGCAATACGGGCCTTGCTTGCCAGCAACTCTGAGCGATGCTCTAACGGAATGCGCATCAGGTCCGCCTCAAAATCCACACTCGTAATTTTAACCGTTTGAGACTCAATTAATACCTGTTCTACACTTAACGCCGGGGCAGCACAACAAATCAACATGGCTAGCGCCGCGTACTGCTTTAACAACATACGACTCATTTTTTTAGCCCTCAGATAAATTCCAAAAATAAAAACTCCCCCATCTTTAAGATGGGGGAGAGAGAACATTGATACGTTCAGACTTGGTTAAGAACTACCATTTAGGTAAATGGAATTGAGTAGGCTTCCCTGCTTGTATGACTTTAAGATAAGCCATATAACCCACCGCTTCCGCCTTCACATTATGTGGAATAAAATTTAATGTTTCAAAACCATAATTCCATAATTTAATGTCTGCGAGGGGCGATTGTGACGTCGGCGGGACTGTTCTTGTGCCTGGTGAACCTGAACCTCCTCCGCCTGTCGTGACTGTCACGACCACAGAGGGTGTATTTCCACTCCCAACACTATTGGTTCCGGTAACCGAATAAGCAGTTGTGCTCGTTGGATTAACAGTGCCACCACTACCTGTAAAATTGGTGCCAGTCCAAGCGAATGAAGTAGCAGCAGGGCTGCAATTTGCGGTTAAAAAGGAATTCGAGCCCGCATTAATTGAGGCGGATGAAGCGGTCAGCGTGCATGATGGAGCTACAGTAGGAGTTGGAGCTGGCCCTGTGTCACCACAGGTTACCGTCAGGTTGCCGCTGCCATCAGCGCTATAGCCGGTATAAGAACCACATGTGTTTCCTGTCACTCCCGACAAAGTCACCGTACCAGCCAAGGCTGATCCTGAATCGATCATCATCAAAGCCAAAACGAAAGCTGCGGCCTTTGTGTTCATTAATTTCAAATTCATACTAGTCTCCTAATATAGAGTTAATTACCAGTTCGCGGAATCGCGTTTACATGACAGCGAGTAGTGCTATGCGCGCATCATGAATATAGCCAACTTTTGATTGAGAAATATTCATTTCAAATCGTACACTCTAGCTAGCTTGCACAATATAGACCATAACATTCAATAGCAAGCCTATTCCGCTGGATGGTAATAATACGGGACTGAATGGCGATTCCCTACATGTAATATTTATTGCAATTTATAATAAAAAACGGGAGCGGAATTTCTTCGCACCCCCGTTTCAGCTAACACGCTAATATGCTACGCGTACTTTACCAGTAAAGACTTAGAAGTTATTGAAGCCTTCTGATATCTGAGTCGTATACTTATGATTGAAATTGCCGCCGTATGTTGCCAAAATCCCAGGCGCCGCATTCTGGTTTATGAAATCTTGCAACATGAAACCAACGGTTGGTAAACCGATATAAGTATCGCCATCAATACTTGTTAACGATTGTGAAGCTTCTGGATGATTTACACCATTACCATCACCTTGTCCATTAACGACGGTGATTCCAGTAGCGTTAAAGGCCATCCGGAGCCATCCATTCTCGAAGTTAACCGGAATATTTACTTCATTGGAAGAACCTAACACGTGACTATTGTTGAACGTCACAACGGTTGTTTCCCAGCACAGAGAAGTACCGCCGCCTGGTGCAGGTGGAGAGAAGTCAACAATAGCAACGTTACCCTCTTCGCGGTTCCAGTAGCTCAGACCAACCGGTTCGCAAGCACCATTAAGCCAGAACTTGTGGGTAAATGGGCTAAACAGCTGAGTGGCGTCCGATGACAATGCGGGGTTATGAACAGGGACATTGTATCGTTTGGTCGGCATTGTTACCACCCAGTCTGTGCCGGACAGAGTTGTATTATCCAGAACAAACTCGTTGATGATATTGTTGTGCATCAGCAGCGCGCTGATAGTATTGTCACCACTGCTCCAATTGCTGGTTACAGTTCCACCATTGTTAAATACTACGCTGGTCAGAGCTGCGAACGTCAGATCCGGGAAAATGCTACCAGGAGGATTCCAGATATTCTGAACATTCGAGGGTGCGAAGGCCGCTAAAGCAACTGGGTCATAGCCAAAATCAGTTCCACCAGCTACACCTATCAGAGACGCCGTACCTGCCAAACCACCACTAGACGGGTTAGCTCTAGCTGATTGACCACCCACGACTAAGGCACTAGAAGGACCCATATCCATAGTCGAAGCTTGAACCACTGAACAATTTGCCGGTACACCATTTACGTGAGTGACAGCTGCATTGATCGCAGTATTTGTAATCGTGCCCATTTCGATAATTTCAAAATAGCCCTCACGTGTACGATCCAAGGATTGGGTTTCACCATCTCCACCACTTTGTTGAATACCTTCAAGAGCAGTACCGGAATACGCGAAGTTCACGAACTCTTTACCAGCAGCTGGAATTGCTGGTGCAGTGCAGGACTTATCGGCGGTAATAAGCTTTGCGCCGTTAGTAGTATTAACAATCGCAGCAGTCCACATGTCACGCGGGGACAGATAAAGGTTAAAGTCAAGTACTTCGCGGCTGTTCTTACCTTCGGTGAAACGCACTTTTACCGCTTTTGAAGAACTAGTAGTGTTCACTACGGACAGATAAGTGTCCGTTCCAACGCGGGTGGTATAATATGGATAAATCAGAACTTCACCCAAACCATTTGAATTTACGTTTACAGCAGCACTTGCTGTATTTGCTATACCAACCGAGCTTACCGCTGCTGCCAAAGCAAGATACAGTGATTTTCTTTTAAATTTTTGCATTATTGCTAGACTCCTTATATTTTGTTACGAAATGTTGAAGTTTGACTTCAGGAAAAGATTATTACTTTTTATAAAGTACCACTTCAATAATTACTACAGTCGACTTTAGAAATTACTGCGATGTTATTGTATATCATAGTTGTTTCATTCTACAAGTGATTTTTTGTACACATAATCCTCCTATCTAAATCCATAACCCCTAATTATCTGCGCGGGACGAACCACCATTTCCCGTCTTGACGTAACCAATTCTCGTCCAGACGAGTCTCAAGAGACTTAATATCACGATAGCTATACTCAATTGCCATCAACACCTTACACCGATCTTGCTCACATGAAACAGAATCCACATTAGCTTTTTTCCAAATGCCACCTCGGATTTTAGTTTTATATAAATCCAGCGACATAACATCACGTGTACCCGGACTCAGATAACTATACGCTTTAGTGAAATCCCCTTTTATTAAGGCCTCCCAGCGTGCTGCAGCCAGATCGGCGACCATCTTTTGCGGTTCAATCTGCACGGACTGTGTTAAACCACCACCCAATCCCGCACAACCCATCATTCCCACACTCAGGATAAGCGCCACACCCCTTCGCAACTCATAAACCATTCCACACATCCGTTTTTTCAAAAGCTCACCCAAAATATCTACGTTTTTTTATTTTGACTATAGTCACTCTTGCGTTAATAAACTGTCAAGGACAATCTAAACTCTTTTGTTATGCTGTCTCTTTTTTACAACATACAGGAGTTATTACAGTAGATTAACCTAGTTATTTTGGTATTAATGGACTGTTAATAATTTCAGTATCGAACAATTTGTACCTCAAATCTATTTACGAATATTTAGCTCACAATTATATCTGCCCATTTACAACAAACAGGATTTCACTTTTCACATCTCATCCTTATTCATCTTGCATATCACTTTACGACAAGCATTAGAAATACTTTAGGGCACTCCAAGGTTTTCTTAATGCAAGCGGGATGCTATCTAAGTAAAGGAACCTGTTTAACTTGCTTATTCATTTGTCTTGGTATGTCACCGGGCTTCTCAACCTTCTCCAAAAGTTCATTCAATCCGGCAGGTTTCTTTGGCATATCGGCAGATTTTCCGACATTTTCAAAAAGATCCCCTAATCCGCTAAGTTTTTTACGGAATTCTTCACTAACATCACGCGCTTGCTGATTATTAGCAACCAATCGCGGTGTGATTAGAAGTACCAGTTCGGTGCGATTATTAGAAAAAGTCTGAGCACCAAACAATCCACCGATAAATGGAATTTTCGATAGGTACGGCAATCCGCTACTTGCTACGGTTTTGTTATCCGTAATTAATCCGCCCAATACCATGGTTTCGCCGGATTTAACCACCACTGTGGTTTTTATCGCACGTTTGCTGATGGTAGGTGAATTAATTGAAGATGTTGTGGTTATTGAGGCCGCACTAACCTCTTGATTGATATCCATCGTAACTTGCCCACCGGCATTGATACGTGGCGTAACCGTTAACAAAATTCCGGTATCAATATACTGAATCGAAGCAATAAGCCCTGTGGCAGAGCCTAAAACCGATTGGGTTTGACTAGTGATCGGCACCCGATCGCCAACCTGGATTTTGGCGGTCTGGTTGTCGGTGACCATTATATGCGGCGAGGAAATCACCTTGACGCGCGAATCGGTTGCCAACAAATTGAGCGCAGAGGCCACCCCTCCTGCCACGTTTGAATTACTCAATATATAGGAAAAACCGGGAGCCAACGCACTAATCCCAGGGCCGCCCGTATCGAGCTTGCCGCTGCCGTGCCTTCCATTATTAAAGGCCCATTCCAGGCCAAATTTCAAATCACCCGTTAGCGTTACCTCGGCGATGGTGACATCAATTAAAACTTGTCGCGGTGGCACATCAAGCTTGCGAATGGCGGTTTCTATTTTTTCGTAATTGGCCGGCGAAGCCAGAATTAACAGTGCATTATTGTCCTTGTCGGCGAGCACGCGAACGTCCCCCTTAACCGCGACACTATCGCCAGCAGCCGCTAGCTGTTCTGGAGTTGCATCCGCGGGAGTTTCTGTAGACTTGACCTCCGCCGGAGCCAAGCCAGGGGCAAGCGCAGGTGGGAGCGAAGTTGAGGCTGGTGGTTTGCTGAATACATTGTTGAGCAATGCAGCCAGTTTTTCAGCCATTCCATTCTGTACCGGATAAACGAACAAGCGCATGCCGCCACCGACCCCGCCTGTGTGATCCAAACGTTCAATCCAAATTTTGGCCTGCTCCAGATATTTGGGTTGCTGCGTGATTACGAGGATGGCATTAAGGCGTTCAATCGGCATCAGTTTAACAACGCCGGCCAACGGACTGAGCGCCTGAGCGCCAAAAATCTTATTGAGATCAGCTACGGCAGTCTTCACATCGACACTTTGCAACGTGAACAAAGCGACTGACATACCAGACAACCAATCGACATCGAACATGGCGATGGTATCCTGTAAATGTCGTAATTCGCGCTCGGTACCGGAAAGAATAATCAGGTTGCGTGATTCATCGATACGCACGGCATTCGCTTCCGTAACGAATGGCTCAAGAATCTTTACCATTTCCTTGGCGGCGATAAATTTCAACGGCGCGATCTGAACGGTGTAACCGCGTCCACCTTGCAATATTACTTTGTCGTCCCCTAATTGCGGGGTGATCGAGCCGCGCGTGGCAGTAGCAGCTGGCACCACTTTGTACATCCCCTCTTCTCGGACGATCGCTGCACCATTCATGCGTAATAGCGTTTCTAGTGTTGGCAGCAAATCTTTTCTCTGAAGGGGGCTGCTGGTATGTAAATTAATTACTCCTTGCACCTTGGGATCAATGATGTA
>JBKJQT010000066.1:0-6778 GCA_046593855.1 Candidatus Nitrotoga sp.
CGGCCAGTGCCGTTGAAACGGCGACCACCAGCGGCACCGCCAGCCCGAGCGCGTGCGGACAGGTGATCACCATCACGGTCACGGCGCGTTCTATTGCAAAAGCAAAGTCGCGGTTCACCACGAACAACCAGATGAGCAAGGTCAGCACACCGCCCCCCAGGCCGATGATGGTTAGCCACATCGCGGCAGTGTTAGCCACATCCTGCGTCTTCGATTTGCTTTCCTGAGCCTGCTTGACCAAGTCTATGACCTGCGATAGAAACGAATCCTTGCCGGTGCCTTTCACCTCGATGGTGAGCGAGCCTTCACCGTTGATGGCGCCGCCGATGACTTTACTGCCGCTCTTCTTGGAGACCGGGGTGGATTCTCCGGTGAGCATGGATTCATTGACCGAACTCTCGCCCTCGACGATCTCTCCGTCCGCAGGGATCTTCTCGCCTGGCTTGATCAAAACCTTGTCTCCCACCGCCAGTTCGTTCAGTGGCACGTCTTTTACGCTGCCGTCCGGCATCAGTTTGTGAGCATCGGAGGGCATCAGTTTGGCCAGTGCTTCCAGCGCCTTCGAGGCACCCATCACCGACTTCATCTCGATCCAGTGCCCCAGCAGCATGATGTCGACGAGGGTGGACAACTCCCAGAAGAACATCTTGCCGGTCAGGCCGAACACGACGGCGCTGCTGTATAGATAGGCGGTGGAGATGGCAACGGCGACCAGTGTCATCATTCCGGGCTGGCGGGATTTGATTTCCTTGAACATGCCTTTAAGAAACGGCCAGCCGCCATACCAGAAGACCGCCGAGGAAAAGCCAAACAGGACGTAGACGTCGCCAGAAAAATGGATTGCATCGCGCAGTCCTACCATCTTCTGCAGCATCGGCGAGAGTACAAGAATCGGCAGAGTCAGAGCCAGCGAAATCCAGAACCGTTTCCGGAAATCCGCCGCCATGTGCGCGTGATGATCAGCGTGATCTGTATGGCTGGAATGATCTGTATGGTTAGCCCCGGCGTGCAACATTTGTGCTTCGGCTTCTAGCCAATTCTGCTTGTCGCGCCCTTGCATACGCCCTTCTTTTTCATAGAGGGCGTATGCTTTTTTGGCTACCTCGTCTTGCGCTGGCCTGGTTTCCGGAGCCATTGGATCATCGGTATTGTGTTCCAAAACAAGTATTCTCCATTTTTAGCGAAGACCGAGAACGCGACAGATCGATTTTGCAATCGTCAGCTCTTCATCTGTGTGAATGACGCGTACCGCAACCCGGCTGGCTTTAGTCGAAATCACGCTCTCATTTGCCGCGTTTTGTTTTTCTTCAATGTCAATTCCAAGAAACTCAAGCCCCGCGCAGACTCGGGAACGGATCACCAGCGCGTGCTCTCCGATACCGCCCGCAAACACCAACGTATCCAGCCCTCCCAACGCAGCCGCGTATGCGCCTATCCATTTCTTGACCTGATAGCAAAACAGCGCGACCGCTTCGGCCGCACGCACGTCCTGCGTTTCACAGTCGAGCAAATCGCGCATGTCGGAACTGGTCTCCGATACGCCGAGCAGCCCTGACTCGTGGTTCATCATTTTGTCGAACTGTGCCGCAGTCATCTGTTCGCTACGCCACAGAAATGAAATCAGGCCGGGGTCCACGTCGCCGGAACGAGTACTCATCACCAGTCCCGCAGTGGGAGTGAAACCCATGCTGGTATCGATGCTCTTGCCGTCACGCACCGCCGCCAGACTCGCGCCATTACCCAGGTGAGCGAGGATGATGCGCCCGTTCGCAGCCTTCGCGCCCGCGACACGTTCGAGCTCCTGCATCAAATAGGCGTAAGACAAACCGTGAAAGCCGTAGCGTTGAACGCCCTGCGCCTCATAGCGGCGCGGAATCGGAAGCATCTTGGCCACGCGCGGCATGTCGTGATGAAATGCCGTATCGAAACAGGCGATCTGCGGCAGATCGGGAAATCGACGACTAAACGTCTCGATCAACAGAATTTCTTCCGGCAAATGTTCGGGATCGAAGGGGCTGAGCCGATGCAACTCATCAACCATTTCCATCGTGATACGCTGCGGCTCGGTGTACTTCGACCCGCCATGTACTACGCGATGCCCAACTGCGGTTAATGTTTCGCGCTCGGTGCGCTCCTCGATCCAGTCCATCAACACATCCACTGCTGTCGCGTGATCCGGAGCCGTGACTACTCGCGAAAAGTTGTCAGCCGGATTCAAACCTTTCATCCGCAGGGTGGCGTCTGGCAGTCCGATCCGTTCGATTTCTCCCGACAGAATCCGCCGTAGCGTGCCACCGGCCTCGAACAGCGCGAACTTGATACTCGACGAGCCGCCATTGATCGTCAGGATGAGTGGGTTAATTGGTTTCATAGATTACTCAATCTTCATTCTGTAATCCAAATAAAGGGTTCTGAAGGCCTCAATCCGAATATCGGTCGTCTCGCCCTCGGCACCGTAATTTCCGCTCAGACTCTAGTTGGTTCCATCGTGGTAGATGGCCGAAGCGCCATTACTTGTACTCATATCACTTCTTTTTGACCTATCATTTCGTCCATTTCAAAATGCATCCGTCTTATCTTTGCATACCTGATCATGGTAATCACCTCTGAATATTCCCGATTAAAAATTAAGCAGGGTACCTGGATTACCTAATCAAAATTCAACCAGCACAACTAGCGTTAAATCGCCATATTTTAACCAGCGACAACATCTGTTTCCATAACCCAAGGGCTGCTTAGAATAAACGGGTAGTGTGAATCACGTTTGTAGAAAAACTAAAAGCAGAGGGTAACTTGGAGTCATGATGTTATATTATTGAGGTGTCTTGCACACTAAAGAATAACTTGGCGCGCTCAATAACCAACTGCAACACCTTGGAGAGGTTAAGGTGTTGCGATGGAGAAATCAGAAAAGCATTACACGCAGTTGAATGCCGAAGAACGGGCGACGATTATGCTGATGAGGCAAGAGAGCAAAGGGGTGCGAGAAATCGGGCGCTTCTTAAACCGATCTCCCGGCACTATTTCACGCGAACTTGATCGGGATTGGGTATTTGAATCTGGCTACGTTGCATCCTTGGCTGGCGATCAGGCACGCAGTCTGCGAATCAAGCCCCGCAAGGAATTGAAGCTCATGGTGGGAGGCGCATTGTTTGGAGTTGTTGTAGGCCATCTCAAGAAGAAATGGTCACCCGAACAAATTGCAGGCACACTCAAGGACATGCATCCCGACGAACCTTCGCAACGCGTAAGCCACGAAACGATTTACCACACGCTCTATGCCATGCCGCGTGGCGAACTGCGCCGTGAATTGATCGCCTGCTTACGCTGGAGCCGAAACAAACGCCGTTCTAAAACACGCGCGCCAGATGGACGTGGGCACATAGCGGAAATGCGGAGCATCCACCTGCGCCCCTCGGAAGTAGCGGATCGCCTGATACCGGGACACTGGGAAGCGGACATGATCAAAGGCTCAATGAACCGTTCTTCAGTCGGTACGCTAGTGGAACGCACAACACGGATGGTGGTGTTGGCCAGAATGCCTGATGGCACGGCACAGTCGGCGCTGGACGGCTTCAGCGAGGCACTCAGTGCGATTCCTCCGGCGTTACGCAAAACCTTCACCTACGACCAGGGGCGCGAGATGAGTAAACACGCGCAACTGACAGAGCGAACCGGTGTGGCGGTGTATTTTTGCGACCCACACAGCCCGTGGCAGCGTGGATTGAATGAAAACACCAACGGGCTGCTGCGCCAATATTTACCGAAGGGGGTAGACCTGTCGGTATACACGCAAGAGCAACTGGATGAGATTGCATGGAGCTTGAATACACGCCCGAGAAAGTCTCTCGGATTTAGATCACCGGTAGAGGTTTACAGCGAGTTGCTGCACAATATAGAACTCGCTAAAACCGCTACTAAACATTAACTGTTGCGGTTGGTTTTTGAATCCGCCCTTAATATGTTTCACGGCTCAGAGGAGCACGAAATGCTACGCGCCAAACCACAGTTAATAAGCGCAAAACTCAATAATCTGCACCCCACCCAAATTACGGTTGGGAAAGCAGAAGTTACGCTAAAACGTAAAGAATGGCGCAAAATTGGAAAAAAAGCACGCAGCGACGCGCTGGCACACCATTGGTTTCCAAGCATATTGGGTCCCGAAGGTAGGTATTATATTGTTGACCACCATCATTTTGGATTGGCGTTGCTGGAAGAGGATGTCAAAACTGTTAGCCTGATGGTGCTAAAAGACATGTCCCGGTTGGCGCTCCCCAACTTCTGGGTCGTGATGGACCACTACCAATGGGTGCACCCCTATGATAGTACCGGCGTGAGGCGCGAATTTATTGCAGTTCCAAAACATCTCGAAAATTTAAAAGATGATCCTTTTCGGAGTTTGGCTGGTGAAGTACGACACGCCGGTGGGTTTGCAAAGGACATCACCCCGTTCAGTGAATTTTTATGGGCGGAGTTTTTTCGGAGCCGGATAACTTTAGCCAGCACTGACCTCGATTTGGCGAAAGCATTGGGTAAAGCGATGAAGTTAGCACGTAGTCAGGAAGCAAGCTATCTGCCGGGTTGGTCTGGCGTGATTGCGCGACCATAAGCGCCTGTGCCCCTTGCCGATATAAATTCGAAAATCAAACCCGTCAAGACTTACTGGCAAGACGGCATCGCCGGGCTGTCGATCGCTGGCCTGCTGCTGCCTGAGGCTGTGGCCTATTCAAGTATTGCCAACCTACCCCCACAAACCGGTATCATCGCCCTATTTGCAGGATTGGTTTGTTATGGTCTGTTGGGCAACAGCCATTTTGCAATTGTTTCTGCTACCTCGTCATCGGCGGTCGTACTGGCAGCCGCTACCGCGTCGATTGCTGGAGATAACAATGTTCTCAGGCTGATGCTGGCTGGCGGTCTGGTGATCATCACTGGGCTATTTTTATTAATTGCCGGGCTAGCGCGAGTTGGTAACATCACCGCCTTCATCGCCAAACCTGTTTTACGCGGCTTTGCTTTCGGCCTAGCCGTTGTCATTATTCTCAAACAATGCGCGAGCATTGTCGGAGTACATTCAAACCACAGCGACATCCTTGGGCTTTTTTCCGCTTTATTTAGCCAGACTGCGAACTGGAATCAGGTGAGCATCGCAGTTGGTGCGGTCGCGTTAGGTTTACTATTTCTGTTCGCGCGTTTCCGGTACTTGCCGGGGGGATTGATCGTCATTGGGATCGGCATTGCTGCGGGCCAATGGCTGGATTTTCCGAATCATGGAGTCAGCACCATTGGCACCATCAACCTACAGATAAACCATCTCACACTGCCGACGTTGTCACGTGCAGAATGGCTGCGGTTGGGTGAGTTAGGATTCGCGATGGCAATGATTTTGTACTCAGAATCCTACGGTTCAATTCGCTACTTTGCTATGAAACACGGCGACTTGGTCTCTCCAAATCGGGATTTGCTTGCATTGGGTACTTCCAATCTTGTCTCCGGACTGTTCCAAGGATTGCCGGTCGGAGCTGGATATTCCGCTACATCGGCCAATGAAGCGGCTGGCGCTAACACGCGTCTCGCGGGCGGGATCGCCGCAGTCGTGGTTCTTGCCATTGTACTGACTGTACTATCCAGTATCGCATTGACCCCAGAACCCGTGCTTGCCGCAATTGTGATCCACGCGGTGAGCCACATCTTAAATCCAGCTATCTTCCATCCTTATTTTGCTTGGCGTCGGGATCGCCTGGTGATGTTAGCAGCCGTGATCGGCGTTTTGTTTCTGGGAGTATTGGATGGCCTGTTGATCGCCATCGCCATTAGTCTGATAATGATGCTGCGACGATTTTCGGAGTCAACAACCTCGGTGCTTGGAAGACTCGGAGAGAGCCATAATTTCGTGGATATGGCGGTACATCCGGAAGCTAGACCAATTGAGGGGATTATTATTTTACGCCCTGATGAGCCTCTTTTTTTCGCGAATATCGATCGCATATTGACGCAAGTGCGTCAAAATGTTGACGCAGCAGGGCCATCAATCAGTACCGTTATAATAAGCTTAGAAGAAACTCCCGATTTAGACAGTACTAGCCTTGAAGCATTGCTTGATTTTTTTGAGTCAATCACCAATGAAGGAAGGCGACTTCTTATAGCTCGACTCAAACACCCTGTTCATGAGATTCTGAAACAGGTAGCGCCCCCAAGCTTAGCAGCACCAATCTTTAGTGGTCTAAGCGTTGATGATGCGGTGCAAATAGCGCAATCAAGCGAGCATTTTGAATAGGCATACGCGGGTACTGTCAAGTTAAGTAACTATGCGATACGATCGGGGCATGAACCCATCAAAATTGTTATATCGCCGCTACCGCTGAAATCATCAGTTATTGCGTGTGGCTGTATTTTCGTTTTGCTTTGAGCTACCGCTATATTGAAGAAATGATGGCTGTGCGTGGCGTGATTCTTACCTATGAAACTGTGCGTAAATGGGCGTAGAAATTCGGCGGCATATACGCCAAGCAGCTTAGGCTTGGGCATCACGTTCTGTAGATCACTGGTATCTCGATGAAGTGTCCCTCTCGAACAATGGCCATTATCACTGACAAGCTTGACAGTTAATCTAACAGTACCCGAGGAAGGCTGCTCGCATAAATTATGAGCGCTGTGTATTAGAAAATCGCCGATAAAATACAGCTGCAAGGAGATACATGACATGCAAGTCGAAATTTGGTCGGACATAATTTGTCCTTGGTGTTACATAGGAGCCTCTTGCAGAACTAACAATGCG
>JBKJQT010000252.1:0-2703 GCA_046593855.1 Candidatus Nitrotoga sp.
TTCAAATCGGAGCAGGAAGCTCTCTTACAAGGCACTTAAATATCCCCAATGGGCATACCCGCGTAGCTGGATTATCTCAATTGGTCGAACTGCCCTCCGTGCGTGCCGCACGACGGCAGGGCGCGGAAGCCGGTATTACCGCCAGTGCAGCGGTAGTATCGGATGCGCAAATAAATCTGCGTACCTCAGTAACGCAGGCCTTTTTCGATGTATTGCGTCGTCAAGAAGAGGTCAAACTTTCTTCGGTCAACCATGAGTTATTGATGCAAATTCGCGACAGAGTGAAGCTCAAAGTAAAAGTTGGAGAATCTCCGCGCTTTGAATTGGTGAAGGCAGAAGTCGAGGCATTGGCTGCGAAGAGTGCCGTTAATAGTGCTGAACTACGCATTACCCAGGCCCGCGATCGGCTGCGGGCACTCATTGGCGCGCCGCTTGCGGGGAACTTCGAAGTGGCGCAGGAAGCGCTACTACCATCCGATCTGCCAGCACTGGAAGAACTGCGTAAAGATTTATTGGAGCGTCAGCCATTACTTAAAGTGGCGGACGCTCAAACGCGTCGTGCGCAAGCGCGAGTGCAACTAGAACGCAACCTGCGTTTCCCACAGCCCACCATTTCGGTAGGCTCCAGTCAAGATCCGGATTGGAAACAGTGGCAAGTCGGCGTGAGCTTGCCCTTGCCGTTATGGAATCGTCGTCAGGGCCCCATCGGTGAGGCCGTCGCAGGGCTTGATCGAGCTGAAGCGGAGAAGCGGCAGACAAGCATTAATCTACTGGGAATTCTGGACCAAGCTTACGGCCGATACCAGATTGCCAAAAATCAAGTAAAGATATTCGAGACCGGCCTGATGCACGAGGCCGAAAATGCCATGAAGGTGGCCGAAGCGGCCTATCGCTATGGTGAGCGTGGCATTCTTGATTTTCTGGACGCCCAGCGCGTGTTACGAACCACCCGCCTGGACTACCTTAATGCTCGTTACGAACTACAAGCTGCGCTAATCGAAATTGCCCGGCTGCGCGCCGCCTCTCCCCATGCCGGAGGAATACTGTGAAGCGCACGATCTTACCTGTTTTAATCTCTCTTCTGTTTGTCACTAGTCTGGCTGGTTGCAAGGGCAAAGAAACGCCGCATGCCATTGTGCATCCGATCAACGACCCCTCGGTAGTAAAAGTTGCACCGGAATTTCTCAAACGCCTGACAGTCACCCTTGCTAGCGAAGGTGATGTGGCGGAGACTCTGCGCGTACCGGCCCGCGTCGAAGTGGACGAACATCGGGTGGCGCGCATCGGTGCTGCCGTAACTGGGCGTGTGACTGAGATCCATGCTTTTCTTGGCCAAACGGTAAAACGCGGCGACGTGCTGACAACACTGAATAGCACCGAGCTGGCTACTGCCCAGCTCGCCTATCTCAAGGCTTTATCCCATGAATCGCTGCAGCGCCGAGCGGAGGAGCGGGCACGATTACTGTTCGCTGCTGATGTTATAGGCGAAGCTGAACTGCAAAAGCGCGAGGCTGAGCTGGTCCAGGCCCACGCCGAACTGCACGCTTCCCACGAACAGCTCAAGGTGCTCGGTATGGCAAAAAGCGCCATTACCAAACTGGCGGCTACCCGTCTGGTGAATTCCATGTCCTCCATTATTGCCACTCTCGACGGAATAGTGATTGAGCGTAATGTAACATCGGGCCAGGTAGTGCAACCGGCGGAAGCTCTCTTTACCGTAGCAGATCTGTCCCACGTCTGGCTGGTGGCCGAGGTGACCGAGCAGCAGGCTGCCCTGGTGAAGTTAGGTGAGGTGGTGCAAGCTGAGATTCCCGCATTGGACGGAAAACGTATTGAGGGGCGAGTGATTTTTGTCGCCGACACCGTTGATCCCCAAAGACGAACGGTGAAGGTGCGCATGGATGCAGCGAATCTTGAGCGCGTGCTCAAGCCGGAAATGCTTGCTTCCATGCTGATTCTGGTTAAATCCCAGCGCCGCCTGGTGGTGCCAGCTGCGGCGGTGGTGCGAGAGGAGAACAAGGATCATGTTTTCGTCCAGCTGGACGATAAACGCTTCCAGTTGCGACGTGTCCTGCTTGGACAGGAAAACCAGGGTTATTTCCCAGTGCTGGAGGGCATCAAAATAGGCGAACGTATCGTGACAGAAGGCGGTTTTCATCTAAACAACGAGCGCAAGCGAGAAGAGTTGGGAGGCTGATATGCTGGAATCCCTGATTCGGGCTGTGCTCAAACAGCGCTTGGTGCTTGTCGTGGTGGCGGTGTGCTTGGCGGCATTCGGGCTGGACGCGACGCGGAAGCTGTCAGTGGATGCCTTTCCAGACGTGACCAACGTACAAGTGCAAATTGCCACTGAGGCTTTGGGCCGTTCACCCGAGGAAGTTGAACGCTTCGTTACCGTACCGTTGGAAATGGCCATGACTGGCCTACCGGGATTAGAGGAGATGCGCTCGCTCAATAAACCGGGGCTATCGCTGATTACTCTGGTGTTTACCGATGCGACTAATGTCTATTTCGCACGCCAGCTGGTAATGGAGCGCCTGATCGAGGTAAGCGGGCGTATGCCCCAGAACGTGACACGGGTACTCGGCCCCCTGTCTACCGGATTGGGTGAGGTTTATCAGTACACGCTGGAGCAACCAGACGACGGTGAGCGGGTCCTTAGTCAAGAAGAGCTGACCAAACGGCGCATTACTCAGGACTGGG
>JBKJQT010000309.1:0-4779 GCA_046593855.1 Candidatus Nitrotoga sp.
TGAGGTATTCCTGAAGAATGCCGAAGAACTCGTGAAACGCATGGCGCGGAAGGATCCCGGCCCCGGTGTGCCTGCGGTTCTTCACGGCAAATCAGAAGCCATTGTGCTCTTTAATAACCTCGCCAGCATTCCTGCGACGACCTTTCGGTGCCCGACAGATGATGATGCGAAAGCGAAGCTTGCACTCGACCTCGACCAGGCCATGCGCGAGCATGCGCCGGCGGGCTGGAAGGACGACGACACGAGGGAGAAGCAGGTGCTCAATGCCCTGTTCCCCATCATGGAGCGGGACCGCGCGGCGACGCAGGCCATCTTTGAAATTATCAAGAATCAACCGAGCTACTGATGAACGAGACGATACAACTTGGCGAAATTTCTATTCTGGTAACGCGGAAGGCAATCAAGAACGTCCACCTCTCCGTTCATCCACCGGAAGGCCGGGTGACGCTCGTGGCACCAAGCGGAACACGTCTGGAAGTCGCCCGTGCCTACGCGATTTCGAAACTTGGCTGGATACGTTCGCAGCAGAAAAAACTGAAAAACCAAGCGCGGGAAACCCCTCGTCAGTTCGTCGAGCGTGAAAGTCACAATCTCTGGGGTCGGCGTTACCTGTTGACGGTGAAATACCACGATGCCAAACCGTTCCTTTTGCTCGACCACAAGCGCATCACGCTGACCGTGCGCCCTGGCAGCGATGTCGAAAAACGCGCAGTGGTAATGCACGAGTGGCACAAATCTCTGCTTCATGGTGTCGTGCCGCCTCTGATCGCTAAATGGGAGCGGAAGCTAAAGGTGAAAGTAACCGGCTATTTCCTGCAACGAATGAAAACCAAGTGGGGAAGTTGCAATGACAGCGGGGTTCATATCCGCTTGAACACTGAGCTCGTGAAGAAGCCCAAGGATTTACTGGAATATGTGATTGTGCATGAAATGGTTCATCTGATTGAACCGACTCACAGTGACCGATTCATCGCAATTCTTGAGCAGCATTACCCGTCATGGCGTGAGGCACGCGCTGAACTCAACGAGCTACCACTGGCGGCAGAGGCGTGGAAGAAATGATCGCTTGAAAAGCAGCGAGTTACAGGAGGATTCAGTTATCCGGAAATTCCGGATAGCCCAGCTTACGATTAGGCTTTATTGGACTGCACCCGACGTTGTATCGCGCTAACTACGGTAACTGGCGTTGATCTTGACATAGTCATAAGAAAAATCGCAGGTCCATACTGTGGCCACTGCCATGCCGCGATCTAGGATGACCCGAATGGTAATGTCGCTTTGTTGCATGATGCGCTGACCATCTTCCTCGATATAACTGGCGGCGCGTCCACCATGCTCTGCTACTAGCACATCGTCAAGATATAGCTTGAGACGATGTACATCGAGATCCGTCACATCGGCATAACCGATAGCAGCAAGAATGCGCCCCAGATTGGGATCAGAAGCGAAAAAGGCAGTTTTAACCAAGGGGGAGCGTGCCACAGCATAGGCGATTTTCTTGCACTCTGCCGCGCTCTCGCCCCCTTCAATTTGGACAGTGATAAACTTGGTCGCACCCTCACCATCACGCACAATGGCCTGCGCCAGCAAAATGGCAACATCCGTGACTGCCGCCTGCAGTTGCACGAACGCCGTGCTTTCCACATCAATGATCGCTTGCGCACTGCTCATACCGGTGGCGATCACCATCAGTGCGTCATTAGTAGAGGTATCTCCATCCACGGTGATGCAGTTGAACGAAGCATCACTGGCATGAGCCGCCAACTGTTGCAACAACGGCTGCGCCACCGCCGCATCGGTGGCAATATAGCCGAGCATGGTAGCCATATTAGGATGGATCATGCCGGAGCCTTTAGCAATGCCTGTAATAGTGACAGTTACACCATCGAGAGTGATTTGTTTGGACACCGCTTTAGCAACGATGTCTGTGGTCATGATGGCCTGCGCGGCATTAAGCCAGTTATCCTCGCGTAGTTCAGCTACGCAGGCTGGCAGCCCTGAAACCAGCCGCGACAGCGGCAACGCCTCCATGATTACACCGGTGGAGAACGGCAGCACTTGCTCTGCCTCGCAGTCCAGCAGATTGGCTACTTCGGCACAGGTGGCACGAGCCGCAGCCAGCCCCTGCTCTCCGGTACCGGCATTAGCGTTACCTGTGTTTACCACCAGCGCACGCACGCCTTTGCTCGCAACTAGGTGTTCGCGTGCCACAATTACCGGCGCGGCGCAGAAACGGTTTTGCGTGAATATCCCAGCCACCGTGGCTTGTGCAGCCAGGTGCATGAGTAACAAATCCTTACGCCCGGGTTTCTTGATGTTCGCTTCCGCTGTGCCCAGCAATACTCCTTTAACAGGCAGCAGAGCACTTGAAACCGGAGATTGCAGATTAACTGGCATGCCTGTAGCCCATACGTTTCATAAATTCGTACGATGAGTGCATGGCATTATTTACCAAGCAAAAAATATCGAAGGCGCGGTGGGGATATTCATATAATGAGCTGAACAAAATATTACATGGAAACATTTACAGACCAGCGAGGAGGCATTTCACAAGTAAAGCATCCGGATTAGGCGTTAGTAGCGACCGCCTTGTTGGTAAATGTAGTTACTCATTTCTACCGATTGCATATTCATGCGCCTCACAATGCCATGCACATGACGCACGACACCGCGCATTACATAATAAACAATAGCGGGATTTGTGCTGAGAAAAGATTCTAGACGGGAGCGGTCTAGTAATAGCATTTTGCTGTTTGTCTTGGCTACCACAGTAGCACTGATCTGCGCAGCACTTCCACCAACAAACGTGATGATGCCAGCCAAATCACCGGGCTGTAACAGATGCAAGGTAGCTTTCTCTCCACCAAGAGTGGCCGTTGCCTCAACTTCACCTGTGGCAAGGATCATAAGTGTATTTCTCAGCGTACTGTTACCAGGCTGAAGGAGATATTCACCCGCTTTGTACTCATGAACCGTAATGATATTTGCTAATGCTTCAACCTCAGCGTCTCGTAACTCTTCAGTCAGTGTGGAGTTACGCAGGGTCTGCAAAATCAGGTCATCCGTCGTCATCGTGATCTCCACTAATAATAACTACATCAATTTAATTTGCCATGGCACTGCTTGTATTTTTTGCCAGAACCACAGGGGCATGGATCATTGCGTCCGGCTTTTTTGTCAATGCGTAC
The DNA here is from genome assembly GCA_046593855.1 of Candidatus Nitrotoga sp. Taxonomy (GTDB): domain Bacteria; phylum Pseudomonadota; class Gammaproteobacteria; order Burkholderiales; family Gallionellaceae; genus Nitrotoga. The sequence continues at coordinate 3,189 of JBKJQT010000309.1, forward strand.
AAATGGTTTTTGCTCGGCGTCAGCGTCCTCCGTAGCCAATGCCTCCTCGTAATCAGCATGATGGTACTGTACATTTTCCGGGGAGTGGGGTGCTTCTACCGCTTCAATATCCTGTTCGTTGCGGATGCGTACGTTTATCAGTGTCCTCGTCACATCACGCTTGATCGAGTCAAGCATGCTGGAAAACAACTCAAATGCTTCACGCTTATACTCTTGCTTGGGGTTTTTCTGCGCATAACCACGCAGGTGGATGCCCTGACGCAGATGGTCTAGCGCTGCCAAATGCTCACGCCAATGGGTATCCACGCTTTGCAACATAATGATGCGCTCATACCCGTGCATCATTTCTGCATCAACTTGCTCCACCTTGGCCTGATACTGCTGCTGTGCAGCCTGCACAACACGGTCACGCAAGCCAGTTTCATCAAGCTGTTTATTTTGTTCCAACGATTGCGTAAGCGGTAAGTTCAGTTGAAATTCGGCAACTAACACCTTCTCCAGCCCAGGAACATCCCACTGCTCTTCCATACTCTGCGGCACAATATATTCACTAATGATGTCATGCATCACCCCTTCGCGCATTGCATCGATCGTTTCGGAAATATCCACGCTCTCCAGCAGCTCATTGCGCTGCTGATAGATTACCTTACGTTGTTCATTAGCGACATCGTCATATTCAAGAATCTGCTTGCGCATGTCGAAATTTCGCGCTTCAACCTTGCGTTGTGCATTCTCAATGGCGCGGGTGACCCAAGAATGCTCAATCGCTTCACCTTCGGGCAGCTTGAAACGGTTCATGATGGCTGCCACACGGTCGGAGGCAAAAATCCGCAACAACGGGTCTTCCAGCGATAAATAAAAACGGCTGGAACCGGGGTCGCCCTGACGACCCGCACGACCACGCAATTGATTATCTACACGACGCGATTCATGGCGCTCGGTACCGATGATATGCAAACCACCGCTCTTCACAACTTGGTCATGTATCGGTTGCCATTCAGCACGCAACTGGGCGATGCGCTGATTACGTGTGGCATTGTCCAAGCTCTCATCCATGCGTATCAGTTCGATAGGCTTTTCCACATTGCCGCCCAACACAATGTCAGTGCCACGCCCCGCCATGTTGGTAGCGATCGTAATCATCTTTGGGCTTCCCGCTTGCGCTATGATTTCAGCTTCGCGCGCGTGTTGCTTGGCGTTTAAAACTTGGTGAGGCAATTTTTCTTTTTCCAGCAATTGCGACAATAACTCCGATGTTTCAATCGAGGTGGTGCCAACCAGCACCGGTTGGTTACGCTTGTAGCAATCCTGAATATCCAAAATTGCGGCTCGATATTTCTCACTTGTCGTAAGATAGACCTTGTCCATCATATCCTTACGGATAGTGGGAAGGTGCGGCGGAATAATAACGGTTTCCAGGCTGTAAATCTGCTGAAACTCAAACGCTTCGGTATCTGCCGTACCGGTCATGCCGGCCAGCTTGCCATATAGACGGAAGTAATTCTGGAAGGTAATGGAGGCTAGTGTTTGATTCTCCTTCTGGATAGCCACTCCTTCCTTGGCCTCTACCGCTTGGTGCAGACCTTCGGAC
>JBKJQT010000021.1:0-4265 GCA_046593855.1 Candidatus Nitrotoga sp.
CAATTTTTGTCACAATACGGCGTTACTTGAAAAAAATTATTGCTTACAGATCGATCATTTGCCGCGCTAAAATTTTTTGCTCGTGCCTTGCATTGCTTAGAAACTTGAATTTTTAGAGGCGTCATAAAATTCGCCATTCTGGTGGGTTACTCAGTGACGACTAGCTGGTTGCAATTGCAAATTATTCGTATTAGTGTTAGCATAACATTTAGTATATTAGAATTAAGTTCCGGGCGTTGGCATCCATACACAAATTTATAGTGCTAGATCGATGAAAGTCAACCTAGTCCAGTGCGTACCAATTTTCAACCGCAAGCCAGCCATTGAGCACCATCAGCTTTGACTGGACGCTAACCTTATAACATGGAGAAGCAAGCAATGCGCACATTTAACCCTACATTTAGCACCGTATTGGCGAAAAAGAACGCTGGCGTCAAAGCCCGATTCAACCATCGTCCAAATAAGCTCGCCATCGCAATGAATAGCGCGTTAATCTGCTTCGGGGTAGCCACTATCACTTTAACGGGTGCCGCGGCTGCGCTGCCAAACAATATTCCGAACACTTCCCTACAAGTATATAAAATCCCGCCTGGGTCGCTTAAAGGTGCACTTGATGGCTTTGCAAAACAAAAACGTATTAACCTTTATTTCAAAGATGACGAAGTCGAAGGGAAAACAACTAAAGGATTAAACGGCAATTACACCATGCTGGATGGTTTAAATCTGTTGTTGAGAGAAAACAAGCTTCAAGCGATCATGCAGGGTGATGTTTACGTTGTGCAGAATGCACCAGCATCTGAATCAAGCGATAACCTTAAAGTGAGTTCTCCTGTCACAACTAAATCAAGCGATAGCGTTAATATGAGTTTGCCTGTCACACCTAAATCAGGCACTGATGGAAAAGAGAGCGTTGCTACGCTACCAGAAGTATTGGTCACTGCAAAAGAGAGTCCTACTGAGAGTCCTGCTAGCTACACAATAAAGAGTACAAACACAGCAACCAAGACCAACACTCCTCTCCTTAATACTCCTCAATCCATATCTGTGGTGACGCAGGCTCTGATCAAAGATCAGGCGCTACAGAGCATGGCAGATACAGTGCGTTATGTTCCGGGCATGGGGATCTCGCAAGGGGAAGGGAATCGGGATGCCCTGGTTTTCCGGGGTAACCGCTCCACAGCAGACTTTTTTGTTTCTGGTATACGGGATGATGTTCAGTATTTTCGCGATCTCTACAACATAGAAAGAGTCGAAGTTCTCAAAGGCCCCAATGGAATGATCTTTGGTCGAGGTGGCTCTGGGGGCGTAGTAAACCGGGTGATTAAAGAAGCGGGCTGGAATCCGGTACGCGAACTTACGGTACAGGCGGGATCGTTTGATACCAAGCGCGTAGCACTGGACGTTGGCCAAGGCGTGAATGATGTTGCCGCGGTCCGTCTCAATACCATGTATGAAAATTCGGGTAGTTTTCGTAATGGCGTGGATTTGAAACGATACGGAATTAATCCTACCGTTACGATCATGCCGAGTGATAACACTAAAGTAGTGCTCAATGCAGAATATTTCAAGGATGACCGCACAGCCGATCGAGGTATCCCTTCCTTTAATGGACGCCCTTTAAGAACCAATGCGTCAACATTTTTTGGTGATCCCAATCGAAGCAATGCGGACACCGAACTTAAGGCAGTCAATGGCCTTATCGAGCATAAGTTTAATGATGAAGTAATGATTCGCAACCGTACACGATATGCTACGCAAGATAAATTTTATCAGAACGTATACCCAAACGCGGTAAATGCAGCTGGTACCACGGTAGCGATTAATGCTTATGACGATGCCACTCAGCGAGATAATTTCTTCAACCAGACAGACCTTCTATTTTCCCTGAACACAGGTAAAGTGAAACATGATCTGGTAGCTGGTCTAGAAATAGGCCGCCAGGAAACAGACAATCTACGTCGGACCGGGTTTTTCAACAACGCAACCACATCGGTTAACGCACCCCTTAATAACCCGATTACGACTGTTCCAATCACATTCAGGAAACAGGCATCAGATGCGGATAATCATAGTGTCACAAAGCAAAAATCGCTTTATCTGCAAGACCAGATCAAATTGTTGCCTCAATTACAAGCAATTCTCGGAGTGCGCTACGATATGTTCGAAGTGGATTTCCGCAAAAATAACGCCACTCCGCCTCTTGAAATAAATACTAAAGATAATTTTTTCTCACCAAGAGCCGGATTGGTTTATAAGCCAATCGATGAAGTATCAATTTATACCAGTTATAGTTTGTCATACGTGCCCAGAGCCGGTGAACAGCTTACTTCTCTAACGGTGACTAACAAGGCGCTCGAACCGGAAAAATTCAAAAACGTGGAAGTTGGAGCGAAGTGGGATATTCGTCCTAGCCTCGCCTTGACTGCTGCTCTGTTTAAGCTGGACCGTACCAATGTAATTATCCCAGATCCGAACAATGCCGCCTTAAGTTCTTTAGGTGGTGGCCAGCGTAATAAGGGCTTCGAATTAGGTTTGGCAGGCCGAATTACTGAGGCTTGGAGTGTTATGGGTGGATACACTTATCAAGATGGAGTAATTACTAACTCGCTATCTTCTACCGCGAAGAAAGGGGCAGTCTTGGCGGAGCTTCCAAGGAACGTATTTTCATTGTGGAACCGGTATGACATCAATCCGAGATGGGGTGTGGGGCTAGGAATTATAAATCGTGGCGCTATGTACACCTCGACTGATAATACCGTTCGCTTGCCAGGTTTCACTCGCGTGGATGCAGCTGTTTATGCCAAGATTGATAAAAATCTGCGGGCACAGTTGAATATCGAAAACCTGTTTGATAGAAATTATTACGCTTCCGCCCACAATAACAACAATATTTCACCAGGGTCACCCCTTGCTGCAAGAGTGTCACTAATAGCTAATTTCTAGATTTTTCAGGCAAAAAAGCATACATCAGCCCCCCTGAAGAAGCGGGGGCTTCATCGCCACCGTTATTCAACAGTGACACAGTTGAAGTTGATAGCGACAGGAACTATTACTGCTCGTTACTGGTAACTACGGCTATAAGCCAACTTCAGATGTTGCACTTTGAACTTGAATCCGCCATATAAATTGTGGGTTCCTTATTATTGTTTCAATTTTAATGAGGTTGCATCCATGAAAACACTATGCTTTGTTTTATCAATATTTATGTTTGTCAGTTTTACCTGCCAAGCCAAAGAAGCGCTGAATAATGAGCAGCAACTTGGCGAGCTTTTATTTCAGGATAAAAATCTGTCTCTGAACAAAAACCAAGCCTGCGCGAGTTGTCACAGCCTTCAACCGGTACATAGCAAGAGCTTTCCCAGTCGCTTAGTCCCGGGGTTTGTGGACCCTGAAAACGTCAAAGAAGGTACAGCCGTTTCGGCAGGCTCGCTTCCAAATGCCACGGGTTCGTTAAATACTCCAAGCGTAGGCTATGCGGCATTTAGTCCTTTATTTCATTTGGACAAGGAACAAGGCTTATATGTAGGAGGCCAATTCTGGAACGGGCACGCCAAAGACTTGAGCGAACAGGCGCAAAAACCTTTGCTAAATCCGCTCGAAATGGCAATGCCCACTGAGTGGGCGGTGGTTGACCGCATAAAGGAGCATAAAAAATACCATATGTTATTCAGGGAAATTTATGGTATCAATTTGGATGCTATCCCCGATAGCCGTACTCATGATAATAGCGAGACAAGAGCTTATGTTAAAAAAGTCTTTAATCTTGCGGCAAAAGCAATCGGCGAATATGAAAAAACCGCCGTTTTCAATAAATTCACGTCCAAATTTGATTACGTGTTGGCTGGAAAAACCGCTTTAACCTCTCTTGAAGAAAAAGGTTTACAGCTATTTAATGGTAAAGGTAACTGCGCTGCCTGCCATACCAGTGAGACAACCCGTAATACAAAAGGCGAACTATTGCTGCCGATGTTTACTGACTTTACTTATGACAACATCGGCTTGCCGCGTAATGTAAAAATACCCAATAACCCAGAGCCTAATCCTGGACTGGGCGGTCGTAGTGACATTGCAGCTGCCGATCCTGAAGGAAATGAGATGGGCAAGCACAAAGTCATGACGCTGAGAAATATCGCACTGACGCCGCCTTACGGTCATAACGGCGTTTTGGAGACGCTGGAACAGGTGGTGCATTTTTATAGGCTATGTCACAGTTAATTGTTGAACGCCATTCATACCCAACGCGGCAAACATGACGGCACGAGGGG
>JBKJQT010000057.1:0-4014 GCA_046593855.1 Candidatus Nitrotoga sp.
ACCCTTCCATCGAGAGGACTCGCCCCGGCAAGCCGGGTCGAGCCTCTCAATGACTACTTCATCAGGGACAATAACGCTGGCAACATGTGCGCCAAAAAAATTAACAGCGGGCTTTCTGGAACATGGTTGCACGTGATGCGGGATCCCACCCTTAACCAGATCAGGCCGGGCGAAGCAGCCGGTCTGGTGACCGCCATGCTAGCGCGCCAGCCTTTACGTTCTGTTCAATGAAGGGTGCTTCAAGGTGCGCTGGGGACTATAAGTGACAATTAATACGCTGTCCCGGCATCGAATTTTATTCCTGGCTCAAGAATTTATGGCCGGTGGCGCGGCATTTTTGGCGCTGCGGCATATGCAGCGACTTGTGCCCGAGTATGACATAGACCTGCTAGTGACGGGGCGGTGTGCGGATGAGATGTTGCGCCAATTGCCGCAGCAAGTATCGGTCTTCACGCTGGATGCGCAGTCATGGCGAGCCGACGTTAATGCGTTGTGGTGCCTTGATCTGGTATTGGCTGCGCGTGCATTGCCACCGTTTCAGCGTGACTATCATGCGCTGCTGGCGACATCGGTTTTCCCAGTCGGTGCGCCTGTCTCGCCATGAGTCTGGTGCAGGCGCGGCGTAAATTGCTGTTTTTGGTCGATGAGCGCTTGGCCCGGTATCCACAGCGTTTATTGCCGGAGCGTAGCGCCATCGAGTGCGCCTTGCTGTCGGCCGATCTGGTGTTGCCGGTTTCTGCGCGCCTGTGGCAACAAATGGCGCAGCAGTGCCCGATGCTGGCGCGGCGATCGTGGCAAGTGTTGCACCCGCCGGTGGAGTTGGCACGCATTGAGGTGCACACTAACGTGGAGACGAATATATCGGGCCCGCCGTGGCTTGGGTCCAAGCGTCCGGTGGTGCTGACGGTTGCCCGTCTTTCTACCGAGAAGAAAATTTTGCAATGCCTCCGAATCCACCATAGGCTGCGCCAAGACGGCGTCGACTTCGACTGGTATGTATTGGGCGAGGGGCCAGAACAGGCGCGCCTGCAAGCCGAGATCGTAGCGCTGCGCATGAGTGACGTCTTCTTTTTGTCCAGCGTACGCGGCAACGTGGTGCCCTGGATGCAACAGTGCACTGTTTTTGCCTTATTTTCGGCTTCCGAAGGCTGTCTGACCGTGGTGATTGAGGCGCTGAATTTGGGCTGTCCGATGATCGTAACCGATGTAAATGGTGTTGATGAGCTGATCGATAACGGCCGCACCGGTCTCATTGTGCCCAATGAGATGTCAGTCATGGCGGCGGGGCTGTCGCGATTGCTGCTTGATAGCAGATTGCGGGCGCAGTTTCGTTGTGCACTTGCAAGGGGTCCTCCAGTCTCTGATCCGGCACAGGAGCGCGCCCGCCTGATCGCTCAGTTTGAGGCGGCCATGCCCACTGCGCCGACCGTGTCGATCCTGATCCCGACCTATAACCAGGCGCAATATATCGAGCAGGCGATTCGCAGTGCGCTAATGCAGGATTTCGCGTCACTCGAAGTACTGGTGCTTGATGATGCCTCTACCGATCAGACTGCAGCTTTGGCGCACCAATGGGATAGTGATCCGCGTTTTCGCCATATTTGCAATGAGCGTAATCTGGAGCAGGTCGCCAATTACCGCCGCGCACTGGTCGAACACGCACGGAGTGAATGGGTGCTGATGCTCGATGGTGACGATTATCTGATCGAGGTCGGTTTCATCAGCCACGCATGGCGGCGCTCAATGCTGTTTGCCCAAGCCGAGCACCGCGCAACTTACCTCAGTGGAACCCGTCCCGACGTCTATATTTTGCCGCCCATCATTGGCCGTGCTCTGCAACGTCACATTGGAGCACGATCCTTATTTCTGGAAAACGCTAGCCGAGATCCATCGGGTCACGGCACCGGGCCGCCTGATTCTAATCGGCGTACCGGGCTATGGTGGCATGGGTGTGCAATCTTTCCTGCGCAATAAACCGGTAGCCGGATGGCTGCTGAAGGCCTTTCTGCGCCTTATCAACAGTAATGTGTTACATGCTGGCACGGTCACCTTGGGTGAGCATCTTTTTCCGGGCGACTATTACCGTTTTTCGGAACAAGCAGTGCGCGAAATCTTTCTCGCTGACTTGGTTGATATTGACGAATGCACGGTGATGCAGCCGCCACGCCTAATCGGATCGGGGCGCAAATTGTGTCTGTAGCAAGAGTGACAATCATTTTTCACATTGGTCAGCACAAAACCGGATAAAAAGTGCTGCAGTCGTTTTGCACCTGCACAGGGCTGCTCTGGCGCAACGTGGCATTTTGTATCCTGTCGATCAAACCGTGCGTAAAAGGTGCGTGCGTACCAAATCAGTCACTATCGCCTGTTTGCCTTGCTGCGTCATGAAACCTTACAAGCTTGCGGACAGGCTGACGCGACGCGGCATTATTGGCACAAGCAACGTGCTATTTGTCGTCCTTACGATTGCTCACGCGCCATATTTGATACGATTGAGGATGAGCGCCGCCGCATCGGTGCCAATACCATCATCGTGTCAGCCGAGGATTTATTCGATATGAAACCGCACACCAGATTGATCTAAATATGGATTATCTGACGGCTGGGATGAAAATTCTATCCGGACTGGTTCAGGCATTTCAATATCAGCCTGTCGTGATCGCCTATATCCGTCGTCAGGATCACCTGCTGGGCGCTCATTACGTGGAGTACGTCAAAGGCAGCAACGATCCGACCATCGAGTTTAAAACCTTCGCGTGCTTTTGCTCCCAGACTGGATACGCACCGTCTACTGACTTGCTGGACGGCAGAATTCGGCACTGAAGCGATGGTAATACGTCCTTATGAGCGCGCCACGATACCAACTGGCACCGTGTCCGACTTTTTTGAGCACGCATTGCAACAAGTGACTTCACCGCTTGGGTGGCGCCAGAGCCGGAGCGGGAATCGGTCAACGCCACGCCGGGACGCGATCAAGTGGAGCTGATCCGGCATCTGCATCGGCGCAGCTGGTTTGGCTGGCCGCTGATGATATTCCGTGCACAGATACTCGATGCGACGACCGCGCTTAGCTCGGGCGTAGCTGCAGAACATGGCAGCACAATCGCGGCCTGGCTATTGCTTGACCATACAGAAGGCAACGCCAGAATCGCTCAGCATTATTTGCCAAGTGTTAAGTCGCCACTTTTTTCGGAAGCTCTGCCGCTCGATGACGCGAGCTGGCAGCCATACCCCAGCTTGTCAACGCACATCATCCCCCAAGTCAGCGAGCAGTTGTTTTATAGCAATCTTAAATGGATAGCAGCGGGCGCTTTATTTTTCCTAAGCGTGGCAATTCTGGTGGGAATTTTAATAGGTGGAAATGAGGTCAGACTCTGAGGTCTCCCCTCAAAGTTGCAGCGCAGGATGATAATAACGTAACCGTTCAAGGGCTACACCAAGCTCGCGCGGCGGGAATGCTGCCATACCATGTTGTATAAGCTGCAATGCCAAAGTAATCACAGAGAGAACCGGGCGCGAACGCCGCGTGTTGCTCTGGAATTTGAATTCCAACTGTCGCGCTTTACCCACCTCGCCAATCAAACGCAGTACGAATGAGGCAAGACATGCGACCAACAGTAACACACCCAAGCGGTTTTTCTGCGTGGATCGGCTAGCGGAGAATCCCAATCCAAAACGCTCGCTTTTCAAGTCGCGGAATGACTCCTCAATCTCCATCCGCTGGGCGTACACAGCCACGACAGCTTGAGCACTCAAGTGATCAAGTTTTGGGCTGACTGCCAACAGCCATGGTTCGCGTTGCGCGCGGGCATTCTTCAGGCTACAGCTCGAATGCACCAGCTTACCCAGGCGACTCTTCTTGTGGCGCTTTTTATTTGCGTGTTTGATCAACACCAAACGGCATGGCACAGGATGATTTCGCACATAGTTGAATTGACCGAGTGACCTCGCTTTTGCTGTGGCAAATGGATAGAGTGTTTTGCAGCCAGCCCACGTATCAACCTCTGCCGGACT
>JBKJQT010000160.1:0-7897 GCA_046593855.1 Candidatus Nitrotoga sp.
GTGCTACTTCGAGTTTGAAAGCGGTTTCGTAATGCTGGCGTTGTTTTGTCATTGCTGCTCCTCTCTAGGTGAATAATAATCCTATCGAGGTGTCCGTTTTCATTAGACCACTACAATTGTCATTCACGTCCGCCGTCATCTTCATCGGCGAAGTGGAACTGGTATCGTGAAAATGATAGAGCCTCCAACGGTCGAGGTGCTCGCGCACATAGCTGGCAATTCTTGTGGATTTTTGCGCGCTGATGCCAGCTTCTTTGCCAACTCTGGGAAGGCTCTCTTTCATGGGGGGGCCACTCGGGTATCTCGTCTTTTTCCAGTAGAATGCCCATTCTGACTGCGGCACGAGCTCGTCCACACTAGTTGGTTCAAGATTAATCTCGTATTGGTTAGTCTCATCCAGAAACGAAATACGAATCTGAAGCTGCTTGGTCACTTTCGAACCAAAATGCAGCACCTTATCAGCGCCACCTGACTTGATCACATAGTCCTGCAAGCGGCCTTCCCTAATGGCATGTAAAAAAGAGAACACACCGATGAAGTTGGACTTACCAGAACCGTTCGCACCGATGACCACATTGATAGCACCTAGTTTCAGCTTCTCGATGGAAGCGATGCTCTTGAAGCCTTTGATGGTGATGGTGTTAAATGCTGGCATAAAGCTCTTTTCGTTGACTAATTCCAGTTAGCTTGGCAAGCTGGTTAATAATACCACGCACCTCCGCAACAGTATTAATTGAAGCTTTGCTCCTGCAATTTTATGCCTGAACAAGCCCGAAACTACCACCCCGATTCACGTTCCGGTGATGCGGTAATCTTATGTATGCTTAAATCCGAGCCATTAAATTCTTCTTCCGCACTCAGTCGAATTCCTACGGTTTTCTTCAAAAGAAAATAGACTAAAAAACCACCGCCTAATGCAATAACAATACCCAGCAGCGTACCGATTATTTGTGCCATAAAACTGACTCCGCCAAGCCCACCCAATGCCTTTAGCCCGAAGATGCCTGCTGCGATACCGCCCCATGCGCCACATAATCCATGCAGCGGCCAGACGCCAAGCACATCGTCGATTTTCCACCGGTTCTGCGTCAGCGTGAACATCCATACAAACAATCCGCCCGCAATGCCGCCGGTCAACAATGCGCCAAGGGGATGCATCACGTCCGAGCCGGCGCATACGGCTACTAGCCCGGCCAGCGGACCGTTATGTACGAAGCCGGGGTCGTTCTTGCCCGCAAAAAGTGCAACCAGCGTGCCGCCCACCATCGCCATCAGGGAGTTAACTGCAACCAGGCCACTAATTTTGCCTATTTCTTGCGCTGACATGACATTAAAACCGAACCAGCCCACGGTGAGGATCCATGCACCTAGTGCAAGAAAGGGAATGCTGGAAGGAGGGTGCGCCGAGATGCGGCCCTCCTTGGTGTAGCGTCCGCGTCTCGCACCGAGCAATAAAACGGCCGCGAGTGCTATCCAGCCACCCACTGCATGCACCACAACAGAACCGGCAAAATCGTGAAACTCCGCGCCAAATTGGGTTTGCAGCCAACTCTGCACACCAAAGCGGTGGTTCCAGACGATACCCTCGAATAAGGGATAAATAAAACCGACCAGTAGAAAGGTGGCGGCTAATTGCGGATTGAATTTAGCCCGCTCGGCCACACCACCGGAAACAATCGCGGGTATGGCAGCGGCAAAGGTAAGGAGGAAGAAAAATTTGATCAGTTCATAGCCATTTTTCTGAGCCAATTGTTCAGCATCGGTGAAAAAATTAACACCGTAGGCGATGCCGTAGCCGATAAAAAAATATGCCAGCGTGGAGATGCCGAAGTCGGTAAGAATTTTCACCAATGCGTTCACCTGATTTTTCTTGCGCACCGTACCCAATTCAAGAAATGCAAAACCTGCGTGCATCGCAAGAACCATGATAGCGCCGAGCAGAATAAACAACGCGTCACTGGCCGCTTTCAGGCTTCCAATATTTTCCATTTCTTACTCCATAAATGAACTAGCCCAGAGGTTTTAAGCAAATTTCGTTCCAGTTTGATTATGACTTGATTTGCCTATGTATTCCTGTGGAATTACTATTCATATACGAATAGGCTCACCAATTTGGTGCATTTTTACCTTATTCATGCTTCATATTGGCGCGTCATCCAGAAGTAACAATATGCAGGTTTCCGGCAATTTAATATTTTTTCCAGCTACTTAACAACTTTTCTAGCCAGAAAATGCCAACCATGGTTTTACTATCATTGATTTTGCCTTGTCGTATCCAATCCAGTGCATCCGATAGAGATAACTCAAATGTTTCAAGGAACTCTCCATCGTCTAATTGCCTACCTTGGAAGGTCAGCCCTCGCGCCATAAAATATTCCATTCGTTCATCGGCAAAACCTATACACGGCCAAGCCGTTGTCAAATGCGTCCACTCACTGGCAATGTAGCCTGTTTCTTCCAATAATTCACGTTGCGCGGTGAACAAGATATCTTCGCCATGATCAATTTTTCCCGCAGGTAGCTCAATAAATTCGCGTTGCGGGGCATAACGAAATTGCCGTTCCATTAATAGGTCGCCATTTTCCAGAATTGCCAACACCGCCACTGCGCCAGGATGGACTATATGTTCGCGCGAACCCACACTGCCATCTGGCAACCGCACACTGTCTTTAAACACCTTGATGAAATCACCTTCATACACCGCCATCGAATCAATCCGTGTTTCTTTTAAATCCATAAATACTCCTTAAGTTTATCAACGAATGCATGTCACACGCAGGTGACTATGCATTCGGTGTATTAATATTATCTGAACCCGTTTCGCCAGACTTGCAAACGTCTATCAATTTTTGGCAATCGTCAATTGCCGGCAAGCAATGCACTCCCTGGCAGACCCAAGCACTAACATCTTGTGTGTAAGGCTTTGTCAACGTTTCCGGCAATCCGATTAACTCGCCTTCCAAAGCCAGGATCAAGGTACCAGGCCAATAGTGCTGAAATAATTGCTGGCACCATGCTGCACTTGCTCCTGGAGCACCACGCAAAATAACGATTTGCGGCGGCATGAGATATTCTTGCAAAGTCATTAAAAGACTCGTTAAACCCATTGGTTGCTTTGCAAAAAAAGGATAATAAAGCGTCAGCGTGCGCTCGGCGGACTTAAGATAGCGCTGCTCTCCCAAAATATGACCGAGGCGTTGCAATGCGAGCGCTGCGATGCCATTACCGGAAGGCATGGCATTATCATGCTCTGGCTTCGGGCGATGGATAAGCTTTTCATGGTCGTGGCTAGTAAAGAAGAACCCTCCCGCTTGCTGATCCTCGAATTGTTCCAGTAACACATCGGCAAGCGCGCGGGCAAATTCCAGATCAGCCACACGGAACTGCGTTTGCAGCAATTCCAGCAAGGCGTCCAGCATGAATGCATAGTCATCAAGATAGGCATTCAGATGCGCTTTGCCGTCCTTGCTGGTAGCAAACAGTCGACCATTTTGCCACATCGTGGCATAGATAAAATCCACCGCCCGCTGTGCCGACAATATCCACTCTGACTCGCCCAGTTTCCTGCCAGCACGCGCCATCCCTTTAATCATAAGAGCATTCCAGCTGACCAATATTTTTTCGTCACGTCCTGGGTGCACCCGATTTGCGCGCGCGGTAAACAATTTTTTTTGCGCACTGGTGAGTTGCTGTGCAATTTGTTCAAGGGGCAATTGGCGCGCTTCTGCTATGGTGGCTAGCGGTTGTGCAACTATCAAATTCCAATGCCTATTTTCAAAATTAGGCGGATAATCCAGACCGTAATGAGCGGCTACGATGACATATTCTTCCACGCTCAACAGGCTTGCGGCCTGCTCCGGCGTCCACACATAAAACTTGCCTTCCTCATGCTCAGAATCCGCATCCAGGCTGGAATAATAACCGCCTTGCGGCGACTGCATCTCACGCATGACCCAACCCGAAATGCCATGCACTACATGCTTGAACGATACCTCACCTGATAGTACATACGCATCGGTGTAAAGTGCCAGCAGCGGGCCATTGTCATATAGCATTTTTTCAAAATGAGGAATTTCCCAGCGTTCATCCACACTGTAGCGACAAAAACCGCCACCTAGCTGATCGTAGATCCCGCCATCTGCCATTTTGCGCAAAGTGTGGAGCACCATGCGATGCGCATCGGGATTACCGCCGCGCGTTGCAAATCTTAACAAAAATTCCATTTCGGTCGGGAGCGGAAATTTAGGCGCACCACCGAAACCACCGTGAATGGGATCAAAAGATTGTTGCAATCCACTGAATGCCTCTTCCAATGACGATTTATTGAAGCTAACCTGGTTTTCTAGACTCGGCAGGCTGGTGCCGAATAGTTGCAACAGCGACGCACTTTGCTTGGCAATGCCATCCTGACGCGTGCGGTAAAGGTCAGCCACACGTTCCAGCAGAGGCACAAAACCAGGCAGGTTGTAGCGCGCTTCTTTTGGAAAATAGGTACCACCAAAAAACGGTACTTGATAGGGCGTTAAAAACAAGGTGAGTGGCCAGCCACCATTACGCTGGGTCAGCATATTATGGGCAGCCTGATAAATGTGATCCAGGTCGGGGCGCTCTTCACGATCTACCTTGATATTGATGAAATGTTGGTTCATCACTGCGGCGACGTCTGCATCCTCAAACGACTCGTGTGCCATAACATGACACCAGTGGCAGGCCGAATAGCCAATGGATAGCAAAATCGGTTTATTCAGATCACGAGCGCGCGTCAGAGCTTCCTCACCCCAGGGAAACCAGTCAACTGGGTTGTCGGCATGCTGCTGCAAATAGGGGCTGGTCTCTTGGGCAAGGCGGTTAGGCATATTTGGACTCAATAAAAAATACTTCGATCATGTCAAGACTGATGCTTATTTGACGCCGGGCTTACCGTTATACAATATTACCGTCACTTTCTGCGGAAAGCATTTTTTCAACCTGAACAGATTCGAACGCTTCACGATATTTTATTGGATCAGTTATACTTAAAAAAGTTATATGTACGCTTCTCAGGCATCTCTAAAATCCGGTTCCCACTTAATATTGGGTTAACAAAATCTTGTTTATATAGTCAGATAAATGCAGCACCTTGAAATTATTCTTATGACTTACCTGCTGGCAAATTCTGAATTTTCAAAGGCACCCACTAGATTTGAATCCGTCTAAATTATTTGGTGCAATTTTCGTTTGAATCCACCCATCCATTTTCCAAGAAGAGCTCAACAAGTACTTCTCAATCATCCTGGTAGCTCAATCATAAAGCGCACGCTCAAACTTTTTGCCCTTACTGTTCTTATCTTGCTCCTTATTGCACTGGTCCTTACCGCCTTCTTTATTTATCGAGAAACAGAAACCTCTGCATATCAGGCACACCGTCTGGCAAAGCTGGCCAATGATCTTCGCTGGGAGGTGAAAAGCGGTCCAAGTGGTGGTTTACATTTACCTCAGGCGGGGCCATACGATATGCGCCTTGGATATAGTCGATTGCCAGAGTTTCTTCAGAGTCTGACCGATCGCGGTTTTCATGTACATGCTCAGGCAAGATTTTCCCCGCGTATGAAGAAACTCGTTGAGCAGGGACTATTCGTTCCCTACCGAGAAAAATCGCAGACCGGTCTCGAAATTGTAGACGGCAACGGTCAACTACTTTACCGTGCTGTTTTCCCAACTCGCGTTTATGAAAACTTTGAATCGGTTCCGCCATTGGTAACAAACAGCCTGCTATTTATCGAGAATCGTGAGCTGTTGGACCCGGCCCAACCCAGAAAAAATCCGGCCATCGAGTGGACCCGGCTTGGAAAGGCAGTGCTGGACAAGACGATTCAGTTGGTTCGCCCCGAGCACGACGTACCGGGCGGTAGCACGCTCGCAACTCAAATTGAGAAATACCGGCATTCCCCCCACGGGATGACCCTCAGCCCCAATGACAAGATACAACAAATCGCCTCGGCCTCTGTGCGCGCATATCTGGATGGGGAGGAAACAATGCCTGCCCGCAAGCGTATCATAGTAGATTATCTTAATACGGTTCCGCTTGCCGCTGCTGCGGGCTTCGGTGAAGCCAACGGACTGGGAGACGGGTTATGGGCGTGGTACGGCCTGGATTTCGAACGAACCAATCGCATTCTGAAAACCGGGTCTGCAGGTGGCACTGAACTTGCTGAGACGGCACGTTACTATAAACATGTGCTAAGTCTCATGATCGCCCAGCGTAGACCTTCCAGTTACTTGATTAGCGAACGCAACGCGCTCAACGAACTTACCAATAGCCATTTGCGCGTGCTGGCGCAGGCTGGCGTAATATCGCCAAAACTCAGTGAGGCTGCGCTGAACGTACCGCTTCGCTTCCGCTATGCCGCTGTGCCAGAGGAAACCAGGAATTTTTCTGCCTCCAAGGCTGCTAATGCGGTGCGGGTACGTCTTGCTTCTCAACTGGGGTTACAACGTCTGTATGAGCTGGATCGTCTGGATCTATCGGTGCAAAGCACGCTCGACGGCGAGTTGCAAAAAAAGACCACCGATATTTTGCGTCAACTCAAAAACCCTGAATATGCACGGGCTACGGGACTCTATGGCAATCGCCTGCTGGGTGAAGCAGACCCGGGCAAAATCATTTACAGCTTCACGCTTTCAGAGCTGACGCCGCAGGGTGCAAAATTTCGAATTCAGGCTGACAACTTCGATCAGCCCTTAGACATCAATAAAGGTACTAAGCTGGATCTTGGATCCACAGCAAAATTAAGGACACTGGTAACTTATCTTGAAATTGTCGAAACACTGCATCGCAAATATGCTGCACTCGAACCAGAGATATTAAATAAAGTGAGCGATCCTAATGACGTTCTCAGTCGTTGGGCAGTCGAATATCTGCTACAAAGCCCAGACAAAAGTTTGGCAGCCATGCTGGAAGCTGCCCTGGAACGCAAATATTCTGCTAACCCTGATGAACAGTTCTTTACCGGGGGCGGAGCGCATTATTTTCAAAATTTCAAACATGAAGACGACAGCAGGATACTGAGTGTGCGCGAGGCGACGCTCAATTCCGTCAACCTTGTTTACATCCGCCTTATGCGCGATATCGTGCGCTACCATATCCTTCATATCCAGGGTTCATCTGCCAAGATACTCAAAGATGCTGACCACCCTGATCGCGAAGCATATCTCAGGCGATTTGCGGACAAAGAAGGCACAGAATTCATCAACCGTTTTTATCTTAAGTACAAGGGTAAAACGGCAAGCGAGATTGACGAGATATTTTTTTCCAGCTTCCGGCACACACCGCGCCGACTTGCCGCCGCTTACCGTTATATTCATCCTGAAGCTACACCCACTCAGTTCAATAAATTCATGACCTCGCGTCTGCCTGGCCTCCAAGGATCGGGCGAACGTGTTCTCCATGACCAGTATCAGCGCTATGCGCCAGGAAAATACTCCCTGGCGGATCAGGGTTATATCGTAGCCGTACATCCCTTGGAACTATGGCTCGTGCATTATTTAATCAATCACCCAAAAGCAAAATATAAGGACGTGATCAACGCCAGCGGCGAGGAGCGTGTAGCTGTCTATCGCTGGCTATTCAAGACCATCCACAAGAATGCTCAGGACATCCGAATTCGCAGTCTGCTGGAACTGGAAGCCTTTCTGGAGATTCACCGCAGTTGGAAACGCCTCGGCTATTCTTTCGATGCCCTTGTGCCATCACTGGCCACGGCGATAGGTAGTTCGGCTGACCGCCCTGCCGCGCTGGCCGAACTGATGGGCATTATCTTGAATAATGGCGTTCGGATTCCCACGATGCTTATCGAACGCCTGCACTTTGCAGCGGGCACGCCCTTTGAAACCATTGTGGAACGTATCCCTGCCCAAG
>JBKJQT010000016.1:0-4661 GCA_046593855.1 Candidatus Nitrotoga sp.
TTGCTGGCCTGCATGCACGGCAGCGCATGGTCAGGCGATGGTGCCAGTTTACTGCGCAGGTTGGGCACATCGCTTGCGCAACTGTGATATAGCAGTGAAAACGCTTGGAGAAGGAACCAGCTTAATGTCTGTTCTGCCTCCAGCATTGCCTCACACGTTAAGGTTCTTTTACATTGATATTATACTTGCTCAATCTTAATGTGCTGTTATTGGCCGTAGCGGCCATTAGCTTTATGCCCAGTTTTAATGCCGGATCAAGCTTGCTCACTATATCGGCAACGAGTGGATGGATTCACGCTCTGCATTATCTAGCCCGATGAATAATGTATTGTCATGAATTCTTTTCCGTCACGGGAAATTGTTTCTAAACTTTTATGTCCGTTTTCATTATAAAAAATTTCTTTTTCATCCTCGACGGGATAGTTCAAAAGGTGGCGTTGAATTTCCTATCCTTTAAAGGATTAAAGGATTGTTTACACCCCCGGAGTCAATACCAGTTGTCCACTTTTAACCGGTATGCGCTGCCCCGGATTGTGATCCATCCGCACGACACCCTGCTTCTCTCCAAGCTTATAGGTCACATCGTATCCGAGCGATTTGGTGTTGGAGTCGTAGACGGTTTTGCAGCGCGTTTTCATCTTGGTTACCTGATCCGATTTCTGCATATTATCTTGCACTTGATTACCGGCATAGCCGCCACCCGCCGCGCCCGCCACGGTTGCCAGCGTTTTGCCCTTGCCGCCACCGACCTGGTTACCCAGCACCCCGCCCAACACCGCACCGATGGCCGTACCTGCGATTCGGTGTTCATCTTTTACGGGTGCCTGGTGCGAAACTGCGACATCCCTGCATTCCTCACGTGGCGTCCGCACCTTTTCTGTAACCTCTTTTGCGCTGATGACTTCAGCGTAATCCGGGCCTTTCAAAGCTTTATATCCGGCAAACCCACCCACAGCCGTCACAGCAACTGCACCCGCGACGATTCCGATCAGCATTGATTTATCCATGTCTACTCCTTAGGTTGAATAACGTGTCATGTGTCATGCATTCAGCCTGTCAATCACAGCTCAATGTCCCGCCCAACTGATACTCGGTGATGCGCATTTCGAGAAACTATTGGTGTCTGATCCATTTCACACCCCAGAAAAAAATCCGAAGCTGAAAGGATAGGAAATTCAACGCCACTTCTTGAAGTATCCCGTGCTTTTCAGTTGTAGTCAATCTGGAAGTTTATGTCGAAGAACCTTAGAACCCACCCCTGATTGCCCATTGTGTGTATCCTTCTCCACCATACACACCTCAACTTTACCCCAACCGAGCCGATACAGACTTCAAGGTGAAGATGAGTGTCAATCTGTGCAAGTTGACCAGACATTGTTAAGCGAACTCAGCACGGTACGAGCCACATTTTTTCGAAAATAGAAAATAAGAAAAGACCTGCATCGCTGCAAGTCTTTGCTTAATTTGGCTCCCCGACCTGGACTCGAACCAGGGACCTGCGGATTAACAGGGCGAGCCGGTAAAATGATAGTTTGTTTATAATCAGTTACTCGTAACGCTTGCCAATTTAAAAAACCTATCTAAAACAACCTAAAAAGTGGCATTTCCAACGTCGCTATGGCACAAAAATGGCACAGTCTGGCGTTTGTCAGTCTGTATCAACTTCATCACAAGTGCGTAGCATTTGTGGCAGTTGAATTATCGCGGCATGTCCCTTATAGTACGGTCATGGATCCGAAATCGCTGCTTCAACATAATCCACTCCTGCGCAATGCGAAGGAATATCAACGCGCCTTGCGTGCCAGTGTGCTTTCCTCGATTGCGATTGAAGGTGTAAAAAAAGCCGCTGAACGCGCGCTTAACCCCACAACCTGCAAGGTGGCAAAAAATGGCTAATTCACGTATTACACTTGAACCCGGCAAACGCGGTGGTCGTCCATGCATTCGTGACCTGCGCATTAGCGTCTATGACGTACTGGAAATGCTCGCTGAAGGCATGGGCGAGAAGGAAATTATCGAAGACTTTCCCGAGCTGGAATCAGAAGACATTCGCGCCTGCCTTGCCTTTGCCGCAGACCGCGAACATAGTCTGTACACCGTCGCTGTCTAATGAAGCTGCTACTCGACGAAAACCTGTCGAGGCGCATCGTCCCATTCCTGCAAGCTGATTTTCCAGGCTCTTCGCAAGTCGCCCTGCTGGGCTTGGAAAGCGCAAGCGACCTTGAAATCTGGAACCATGCCAAGGCAAACGGCTTTGTGATTGTCAGCCGCGATTCAGATTTTCAGGAGCGGTCGCTCGTTACCGGACATCCGCCGCAAGTTATCTGGCTAAAAATCCCCAATCGTTCAAAAACTGCCGTGCTCAATATACTCCTTGAGCATCGTGCGGAAATCGAGCAAGCACTTTTACAGGAAAACCACGCTTGCGTGGAGATTAGCCAACGCAATCGTTGATAGTATCTTTGTTGCTTCCAGGGCATCCATCTCGCGCTTGCTACGAATGCCGGGGAGATTTTTCAAGACACGGCCACGCGATCCCGGCTCGAATTGGACTTCAGTGAGGTGCTCCGTGTAGTAGCGGCCTTTATCTCAGGATCGAAGACTGGAAGCCTGCGAAGCTCCTTAGCTGGTAGCTCTCGAGGCCTGTCCGGAAAGAGCTCAACACTTTTAGCCGCCCTTATTCCAACATAAAAACCAAAATCAAGCATTAATGCCACATAACGTTCTCCAGCCTTGTGCGGTGTGATCCCTTCATGCAAAACGTGCACAAGACGCAATGCTATGAGTTTTTGTATTAATAAAAACCCATTGCTTGCATTGTTTATTTTTACAAGAAATGAATTTTTACGCTGGTCCTTAATGCAAAATTTCTTCAATCGGGCAAGTTGACTATTTACATCTTCCCGCCCACCAAGTATGTCGCGCTCCATATCTCTCACTTTTTCTTCGAGAGTTTCCGAGGCTGCCATATTTATACTGGTTACAGAAACAGTTTTTTGCCGCTTTATCGAAGACTTTGTAATGGCTTGAGAGAACAAACTGAGCGCATCGCGCGGAACCGCTGCAGCGACCAATACTAGCCGTGAAATGACCTCATCGTTTGCGAGATAACCAATACTAGGAAAACCACAGTATCGAGCATGTGCATCAAGTATGCCTTTAATGTGTTCTTCTGAAAGATCGGGCATTGTTAAATTATAGTCAAGCTTCAAAGTCTGCACATCGTGTATAGGTTCAAGTCCGCGTCGAGCGTTGGCATCCCATATTCTTGTAAACAGTTCATTGCCAGATGACTTTATGTAAATATTATTGTCACGGCAAATGGAGTAAAGCACCCCTATGAGTTGTGGCTCGCCGCTGGCTGGGATACTTCCAAGCAAGTCTGGCGCATGGAGTTTGAGGCCAAGCGCGAAGTATTGAAAGAGTTGGGTATTCGCAAGCTGGATAATCTTCTCGAATTGCAAACCGCACTCTGGCTGTACTTCACACAAGACTGGCTGCGTCTGACGGTGCCTTCTGCTAATGATACGAACCAGACCAGATGGATAAACCATCCATTATGGGATCAGATTACCAGCGTATTTGAGCAGGAAATCGAACAGCCAAAACTTCAGCGCTTTTCTCCTACCCGCCTGCCTCTTGACGATTATTTGTTTGTGAACGGCTTAGGCGGCTTCACCTCATTCATGGCGAGTCGAGGCATTGAAGATTTTGGCGAGGGCTTGGGCGAATATCTGGCGCAAGCGAACCAGTTCCACATAATCAAAGGCGAACCATTCCATAGCTTCGTTGGGCGCAAGGTCAAAGCCAAGGCCAGAAAATACAACACCATCCGCAACCAGAATAACATGGCGGATGCTGCCAGACGGCTTGCCGAAGAAGCTGAAGCCTATCGGCGAGAGAAGGATGGCGAAGATGGAGACGCTTAATCTTGAACAAGCTGCCCAGTTTCTCAAGCTGCACCCTGAAGAACTGCGTCGTCGCGCCAAGGCTGGCCGTGTTCCTGCGGCCAAGGTGGGCAAGTGTTGGGTGTTTATTGAAGTTGACCTTGCTGATTACCTGCGCTCGCTTTATGCTTCTCCTTGGCAAGCGTTGCGAGTGACCTTCGGAAAGAAGGTTTTAACATGTCACTCAAAAAACGCGGTAACACATGGCACATTGATTTCGTTACGCCATCCGGCGAGCGCGTTAGATGCTCTGCTGGCACTGCCGACAAAAAACAAGCGCAGGAATTGCACGACAGCTTAAAAGCTGAATCGTGGCGCGTGCAGAAGATGGGCGACAAGCCTGCCTACGCTTGGGATGATGCAGCTTATAAGTTTTTGCTGGAAACACAGCATAAGGCCACTCACCGTGACGATAAAAGCCGATTGCGTTGGATACAGCCGTATCTGAAAGGCAAGAAGCTCACGGAGATTAACCGAGAACTTATTGGAAGCATCGGGGAGATCAAGGCAAAGGAATCCAGCCCCGCAACGGCAAACCGGGTGCTGGCATTGATTCGTTCCATTCTGCGCAAGGCTGCATTGGAGTGGGAATGGATCGATAAATTGCCGAGAATCAGGCTTTACAAGGAAGCCAAGGCGCGAAAAGCCATTCATGTTCCGTTGAATTCGTCGGCAATGGATGTGCTGTTACGGCAAATTGGCAAACACCCGCAG
>JBKJQT010000150.1:0-4040 GCA_046593855.1 Candidatus Nitrotoga sp.
GCGGCACAATTTCTGCAACGCCATGGCCTCAAGTTACTGCAACGAAACTATAGCTGCCGTTATGGCGAAATTGACCTGATTCTGCAAGATGGCGACATGCTGGTATTTGCCGAAGTACGTTTGCGCAGTCGTGGCGATTTCGGCGGTGCTGCGGCCAGCATTAATGCGGCCAAGCAGGCTAGACTGATACACACCGCTCAGCATTACCTAGCGACACTCAGCCGTACCCCGCCTTGCCGTTTTGATGCGGTGTTGTTTGATACCCTGGATAGTGCTCGACCGGAATGGATCAAAAATGCTTTTACCACCTGATTTCGGGTAACATCCGCATTCATCGCAACGGATTTTGGGCGCTGTGGACTTTGATCAGCAGAAACCGTCCGCACTTTGACGACATATTAGTGAGAGGGAACATGCGTTATTTAAATTATCTATTATTGGCTATCGTGCTAAGTGCGGTGCAAGGGTGTCTTCCGATCATTGCTGCGGGTGTCGGCGCAGGTGCATTAATATCGTCAGATCGCCGTACTGCCGGCATTATTCTCGAAGACCAAAACATCGAGAGCAAGGCACTTAATCAAATAAATGTCCAATATAAAGATACCGTATATGTGAATGTCACTAGTTTCAATCGCCGTGTGCTCATTACTGGCCAAGTGCCTAACGCAACAGTTAAAGCTGATATTGAAAAAATAGTTTCAAGCTTGACGAATGTAAAAACTGTAAGTAACGAACTGCAGATATCTTCCCTCACTGATTTATCCTGGCGTAGTAATGACGGTCTTATTACTAGTAACATTAAGCTGCGCTTTCTCAATAACAGCCGAGGATTTCAGCCTGAACATGTAAAAGTAATTACCGAAAACAGCTCAGTATTCCTGATGGGCTTGGTCTATCACAAGGAAGCTGAAGCCGCCGCCGATATCGCTAGCAGCTCGCGTGGCGTGGAGCGTGTAGTTAAGGTGTTTGAATACCTCGATTAAGGGGCGGTTGCTTAGCTCATTATGTTTATAAGTTTCAAACAGACAAAAATTTCTGAGCAAAAGGTTTGTGTAAGAATAGCTAAGGCGGTATGGAACACAACCTTCTATTGCTGTACCAGCTTTCTATTATTACGCTGCCGAACAAATACGTGTGTCAATTTTAATGACCATGCTTAATCCCACCGAAATTACCCTGCATCAACAATCAAAGCTGCTGGAAATAGCTTTCGATGACGGTTCACGCTACCGCTTGCCATATGAGTTTCTGCGCGTGCATTCGCCTTCTGCCGCAGTTCGTGGACACAGCCCGAGCCAGGAGGTGCTGCAGGTCGGCAAGCAAGATGTGACCGTGATCGATGTGCAGCCCGTAGGTAGCTACGCCATCAAGTTGACTTTCGATGACGGCCACAATACCGGCCTTTATTCCTGGGGTTACTTGAATGAGCTTGGGAAATATCAGGATGCATTGTGGCATGAATATTTAGATAAATTGGCAGAGGCGGGAGAGAGCCGTGCTCCAAATCATCCCGTAGAGGTTTTCGATAAGCCCGAGGAAATAAAATGAACAAAACCACTCATTTCGGTTTCGAGACAGTCGCGGAGACAGAAAAAACCGAACGCGTAGCCAAGGTGTTTACCTCCGTCGCCAGCAAGTATGATGTGATGAATGACCTCATGTCGGCTGGCCTGCACCGGCTATGGAAGCGCTTCGCCATCCAGATTAGCGGCGTGCGAGTGGGGGAGCGAGTGCTAGATGTGGCGGGTGGATCTGGCGATCTTTCCCGTCAGTTTGTCAAGCAAGTTGGTAACGGCGGCCAAGTTTGGCTCACCGACATTAACAAAGCTATGTTGCGCGTCGGCCGCGACCGCTTGATTGATGATGGCTTAAATACACCTGTTGTACAGTGTGATGCGGAAAATTTGCCATTTTCGTCTAATTATTTCAACTGTGTCAGCATTGCTTTCGGTCTGCGCAATGTGACTCACAAGGATGTTGCGTTACGTGAGATGCAGCGCGTGCTTAAGCCTGGTGGCCGCTTGCTGGTGCTGGAATTTTCCAAGGTGTGGAAGCCGCTGGAGCCGCTGTATGATGCTTACTCGTTCAAACTGCTGCCAAAGTTGGGCGAACTTATCGCCAAGGATGCTGACAGTTACCGCTACCTGGCGGAATCTATCCGCATGCACCCTTCACAGGAGGAGCTGAAGCGCATGATGGAAGAAGCTGGGCTCTCTCGTGTTGAATATTTCAACCTTAATGCTGGAATTGTGGCCCTGCACAGGGGTTATAAAATTTAACCAGAATGTTTCACAAATGCCTGCAGTGCACTCCAAATATTTTTAATATTTAACTTGCCTCAGGCAAGCTGATTTAATATCAAAATATTTTAAGGGCTTAGCCAAACTGGTTCGTAAAAGGAACCTTTACCTTTTGCGGTGTACTAAGAATGTAGTGTTATACTTTATTCGCTTTTTTGTTGTTAACTATTAAATGAGGTAGCCCATGAAACGTTTTCTATTATTGTTAACTCTTACCCTGGCTAGTTTCTCCATGCTATCCGTAACCGCCGAGGCTAAGCGCATGGGCGGGGGGGGCAGCATTGGTCAGCAACGCACCATGAGTCCGCAGCAAGCGTCCAAGGCACCCGCTGCCGCACCTGCCCCGGCAGCGCCTGCGGCAGGTAATAAATGGCTTGGCCCCTTGGCCGGTTTGGCAATAGGTGCAGGCTTGGGCGCCATGTTCGCTGGTGGTATGGGCGGTTTAGGTGGCGCAATGGGCGGTATTCTGATGGCGCTTCTGGCCGCAGGTTTGGTGATGTTCCTGGTTTCCCGGTTTCGCAAATCGCAGGCGCAGCAACCCACCATGCAGTATGCAGGTAGTGGCACATCATCCTACCAGCCAGAATCGAGGCAGCAGCCATTTGCAGGCGGTAGCGCTGCGACCAATGTTCCTTTAGCCAATAGTAGCAGTAACATTCCAGCAGACTTCCCGGCTGAAGCTTTTCTGCGTAGCGCCAAGACTTCATTTATCCGTCTGCAGGCCGCAAATGACCGTAAAGATCTCAATGACATTCGTGAATACACTACGCCAGAAATGTTCGCTGAAATTTCCTTGCAGTTACAGGAACGTGGCGATGCACCGCAAAAAACAGATGTGCAGACAATCAACACTCAGATTGTCGAGGTGGTCAATGAAGGTGACTATGCCATTGCCAGCGTGCGTATGAGTGGGCAATTGAGCGAGAATAACGGTACGCCAGAGAATTTCGATGAAATTTGGCATGTGCAGAAGCACCTGCGCGATGAAAAGGCGGTCTGGTTGCTATCCGGGATCCAGCAAGTAGCTTAAATATGTTGTTCCAGCCGACCGCTGCTGCCCTTAACCACTTGCTTACTCAAAGTGGTTGGGCGTTGCAACGGTTGGTAGCACATGCAGGCAAGACGGCGCGTTTTACCATCGCGCCGTTTATTTTTGCCTATACTATTCAAAATGATGGCACGTTGCACGTTTCAGCAGCCGATGTAAGTGCCGATGCAAGTTGCACTATTCCGCCTTCATTGCTGCCTCGTCTGGCAGTGCATGATGAAACAGCTTATGCGCAAATTGAGAGCTGTGGCGATACCGCGTTACTGACCGATATTTTTTATCTCAGTCGTCATTTACACTGGGATGCAGCAGAAGAATTAAGCCAAGTGACGGGCGATATCGCTGCCGAACGTATTGTGCAATATGCCAAGGCTGGCCAGCAATATGTAAAGGATGCTGCACTCAACCTGACGCAAGCGCTGGCAGAATACTGGACAGAAGAATCCCCGCTGCTTGCCAAATCCACTCATATTGCTGATTTTGTGCAACAGATGGACAAGCTGCGCGACGACGTAGCGCGGTTGGAGCAACGCATCAACCGATTATCTAATCCTGAAAACTCTTGTTAGTATTTATAAGGCTATGTCACAGTTAAATAGAGGTCTATACTATCGCCCTATCAAACAATGAGATAGGTGTTACGATGAAAACCGAAGATTTCCAAGTAATGTCGGCAGAACTCGAAAAACTGA